>NZ_JAMYUY010000003.1:307500-455095 GCF_040323385.1 Mesorhizobium sp. M0045 | reverse complement strand
TAAGCTCTGGTTCGCCTCAAAGTCATTGTTGCTGGACCTCTGCTACTCGCCGACACTCACCCTTACCACATCTGCTGACACTCGAGCCACGGTGACCACATGGCTGTGCTCGCGGCGCAGTGGGTCAAGCCTGGTGTGAAGCTCCGCGTCAAACACCTTCGCGGCGAATTCTAGGCGGCCAGCTTACATTAGCCAGAGTGAACAGAACGTGATTACGGGCCAGGCCTTCACACCTTCGCCTTCCACCAGCCCGCCCATCTAGCATGCCCCGCCATCGCGAACGGCCCAGCACGGGCGAAAGACAAGCTCCTTCCTGGCGCTGCGCCGCGTGCAGTCGGAACAAATGGGATCGACGCCGGTTAACAATCGAAGGGACCGCAAAGGAAGCGGTATGATGATGATTGATATTTTTAGCTTCGAACTGGCCAATGCCAGGCTGCGCGTTAAACGGGCCGAGCGCTCGCTGAAGCGTGCGAATGAACTGTTGTTGAACGATGGCTGTGTCGCCGTCAATCTCGCGTTGTGCGACCGCATACGGTCTGAGCAAAAACGCGTGATTGAGGCCCGGGAACGCATGACGAAGATCGATCGGAAGAATTGACCCATGATGCTCGCGACCCTCCACCTTGAAACTGCGAGATACGGCGACGAATATCGCGTCGCAAGGCTCGCGCTGCTGAGGCAGCAAATGATACGGCACATCAAGCGCACAGACGCCTCGGCGCAGAAAGTCGAACAATCGCTGGCAAGATTTGCCGAAGCAAACACGCTCGGGGACCGGCTCGCGCAACAGTAGGTCCGCGCGCTCTACCGTCGTTTGACGATGACCTCGTCATGCTGCGTCGCCAACAACAAGGCTGCATCAACATCGCACCTGCGCTCGCTGGGCGTTGCGCCCCAAAAGCACAAGGCAGTCATTTCGGCGAAGATCCAAGAAGTGTCGATATTTTCACCTTCCTAGGGACGCAGGCACAACGCCAAAATGAAGGCCGCGATAAGCAGCATGGCAGGCAGAGGGGCGCGCGAAGGCTACTGAGCGGCTTTCATCTCGCCGCACTCTTGCCTCAGATCAGCCTACAACCAATCGGCCCGCGCTTCACCAGAAGCACGGGCATTGATAGGCTCGGCACTATCGCCGCCCCGTCTACCGCGGGACCGCTGGTATTCCCGAGACTGAGCGCTCTGTTTCGGCGGAGAAAACCACGAAGGCAAAGATCAGCACGGCGACAGCGACAATCATCGAGCCGGTGGCGACGATCGGCTCGAGCGCCGGATTTCCCTGCAGCATCAGGTAAAGCGCCGGCAGCATCACGACCAGGCCGAGATTGTAGACGCCGTAGTGGATCATCGCCGTCCTGCGGGCAGCCTTCGCCGGGTTCAGCGCATAATAGCCGCCGAATATTGCACTGGTGACCCACCCCAGCAGGTTGATGTGCGCGTGAGCCGGAAACGCGCCGTGATCGCCTGAAATTGCCATCTGCAGGCCAGCTGCAATTCCCAGAATAAGAAAGACGATGGCTGTCTTGAAAAAAAGCTCTGAAACCTTAGGCATGTCATTCCCCCAAACCCGTTTTGCCGCCGCATCATGCTCTGGTTCCGGCGATCTTGCCAAGGGGACCGTCGGGCCGGCGGCACCAATTTCCGCCGGCCTGACGGCCCGTCGGCAGCCGGCCGCCGGGCCTGGCCGGTTGCGAGTCCAGCCGGCAAAAAATATGCGCTCACCCTAATTTAATTGCAATATCACCCGCCAGGCATCCATGTCGTTCTCACTAAGGAAGTCCTGCACAATCGTGGTGCCATACGCGCCAAAGGCCTGCCCGTCAGTGTTCCAGCAAGGCCTCGCCGAACTTCTCCCACAGCTGCGCGCAATCTGTAGCTCTGAGGCTGGGGGTTCCGAGTGGGCCATATCTGATGACGGCGGCGTGAACATCATAGCCAACGATAGGTGCATTGGCGACAAAGTGGATAGCCTCGCCCAATCGGCGAGAGCCAATTGGCGCATCGGTTTTGTTGGTGATGTCGAAGACACCACGAATATCCGCTTCCTGGTTCCTGGCTGCCAAAGCAGCCGCCATTTCCCTTTCGTGCATCATCGAAATCTCTCCGATCGGTCTAAGTCTAAGAACCGCGGCTTGTGCCGGTCCGGCAGCTGACAACCGGCAAATCGAAGTGCCTTTTGCAGCATCTCGATTGGCTCTTGCTGCGAGCCACTCCGCCCGCTGCCGCGGCAAGCCGATAAGGCAACTGCCAGCGAAATCCGCAGGCACGTCCACGGTCGCATCAAACACGGCCCACGTGCCAGTCGGTTCCTGAACGGGCAAAAACCTCATAACAGCGCCTGCTAATATACTATGCCGACTGTGAGGACGAGACTTTTTCCTGCATCCACTAAACGAATGAGAGATGGTGTCGAATTGCCGGGCGACGCTCGTCGAAAACAATCGTCGGCGACATCGCCAGGATCGGAGGCCTGAGCCGGCCGCATTTTGGGAGTCGCCGCAAGGGACAAGCACAAGACGCAGCACACAAACGCGGCCAAATGTTCATCCAGAATCGCGACTTCGTTGCGGATAGATGGTCTCGCCGCGCTTCAGCATCGCCACGAACGCCGCGATCTTCTTCTTGCGCCCGGCTTCGGTCTTCATGTTGTGGATGCGGAAGGCGAGCGCGAAGCGGTTTTGCCCGCTGAGCTTTGCCAGCATCTCCTTTGCCCTGGGCTCGGCGTCTATTGCCGCCTGGAGGTCGTCGGGGATCTTCATCTCCTTGCCGCTCTTGTAGGCGCGCGCCCAGCGGCCGTCGGCCTTGGCCGCATCGACCTGCCTCAGCCCGTGCTCGGTCATCCGGCCCTCCTCGATCAGCCGGGCGACATTGTCGACATTGATCTGGCTCCAGGTGCTCTTCTTGCCGCGCGGGGTGTAGCGCTGCAGATAGCTTTTGCCGTCGAACGCCTTGCGCACCGCGTCGATCCAGCCCCAGCACAACGCCACGTCGATGGCTTGCTTCGGCGTGATCGACGGCAGCCCCGAATCGAGCTTATGGATCTTGATCCAGACTTCGTCCTCGCTGTCGTGATGCTCGCCAAGCCAGGCATGGAAGCTTTCGGCATCCCTGAACTCGCGCACCTTGGCGGGGTCGACCTTCACGGGCGCCATCAGCCGATCCGCCGGTGACCCAGGCGCGTAACGACGCCGAACCGCGCCCTCATATCAGCTCCAAGTCCGATATCCGCAGGCCTGTTGATTCCCGCCGGCACGCATTCAGCCCGCACGATTGGGCGTGCCGAGGACGTGGGATTTGCGGCGGCAGCATGACGCCGTCGAATGTCTGCATGAACATCGCCGCCGCAAAGAACGCGTCTCTTCGGTGGCGTGGGTGTTGCCAGCCGAGCCGCTTGCCGGGCTCGATCTCGTAGACAATGACCGAGGACTGGGTGGTGCCGTGCCCGCCGTAAACCGCGAAAGCGCCGGCCCATTTGACCGACGGATCGTCCACTGCCCAAACCGGCGAACGTTCGAGCCTGTCGGATGCGACGACTGCTGTCATGGCTTCGTTCCTCTCAGCGAATTGCGAACACGAATCTAGATGATTTTTCTAGTCTGCGTCAGCAAAACTGGCTGGCAACCATTCCCTCGTCCATTGCGCGTGACGATTTGTTGGTCCGCGATCCGACCTATTCTACTCTCGGGCCGGATCACTGGGCCGATTCCTCAATGCAACCAAGCCTTTACCCTTTAGCCATTTTTGAGTTGCCCCTGCGTTGCGTTCGTGGTCCGGTACAACCAGGGCGCTCAATGCGGCATTCGGCAACGGTCGCCTCACCGACCGTCAAGGCAACACACCGTCGAGCCAACACAGGAGATAGCAATGGGCATTTTCGACAGTATCAAAGGTGCGATTTTCGGAAACGCGGTTGCGGCCGAAGCGCCGCCGGCGCAACCGTCTCCCGCGCCTGCTTCGAGCACGGCCACCCAGCCGACGGCGCCTACCCGATCCGCCCCGGCTGCAACCCCGGCTCCGGCCGCGCCGGCCGCGCTGTCCTCTGCCCCGGACATCGCTGCCATTCTCGACAAGGCCGTGGCCGCGAAGGGGCAGAAGCTCAACTGGAAGAATTCGATCGTCGACCTGATGAAGGCCCTGAATATCGACAGCAGCCTTGGCGCCCGCAAGGAGCTTGCCCACGAGCTGAACTACACCGGCGATATGAACGACACTGTAACGATGAATCTGTGGCTGCACGACGCACTGATGAAAAAGCTGGCCGAGAATGGCGGCAAGCTTCCGAGCGATCTGGCCGCCTAGAGTCACAAGACAAGCAATTCCAGGAAAACCTGTGAACGTTCCGGCCGGAGTTGCGTCACAAAAAAGACAGACCGGTTCGGCGTTTGCGGGAAACGACGAACCGTTCCAGTCCTGCCCGCACCGTGGTTCTTGCTGCGCTGGCTTTCGGCCGCAACCGAGCAGACCACACGCCAAACATCAGACTGCCAGTAAATAAAATTGAGACCGATCCCGGCCACCGGGATTGGGCCTATGGCGAAGTCGCATGGCACAAAAGCGCTGCCGCCTCCCGCCCGGACTGCCTCCCGCAAAACCGACGATTTCGGTCGCTGCCCACGCGCTGGTAGGACCACCATTTTGCTGGCGAAACGCGACGTTCGGCGTATCATTCTCCCCGGAGAGAGTTCATGGTGGGAGGAAGCCAATGAACGTGGTGCAGAGGGTGACTGTCGCCGACTTGACGGCCCAAGAGCTTGTTTCATCTGCGCTTTCACGGTTCGGTGCCGGCGACACCATATCGACGAGGGCGATGCTGGACATCGTTCGCAGGACGGCCCCGGCCTGCGGCAACAGTGACGACGATCTGGTCGAGCTTATCGTCATGACGGCCGTTGGTAGGACCATGGGCGTCGTGTTCGACCATCGGTCCCAATAAAACAATCTGGAACGAACATCAGGCTGCGCCCAGGAGCAGTGGCGGGCGGTTGGCAGCGCCAAAGAGGCCAGCCTGTTTGTGCATGAAGGCCGACCTGGCACCAAGCCCCTGCTTTGAACAAAACCGCTGCTCATGCCGGGTCATGCCCGAAGACGGTATTGGGCGGCACGCTCGAAGGAACTTGCTGAAATCTTGCCCGTTATGCTCTCGTCGAGATGAGGAGAGCTGCCATGGCCGACGACAAAACCAAGACCGACAGTCGCGACCGCTCACGAGTGGCGGGCGGCGAAGACTACGAGGTACGTCACTTCGCCGAGGAAGCGGGCATTACCCCGGATCAGGCACGCACGCTGATCAAGCGTCACGGCACCGACCGCAAGGTGCTGAACGAAATCGCCGAAAGCATAAGAGCGTCGTAATGGCTGACAAGAAAACCGCAATGGCCGACCGCAAGACGCGCGATCCGGACGAAAAGGAGGCTCTGCGTCTGGCCGAAACCACCGACGTTTCGCCGAAGCAGGCGAAGGATCTGATGCGCAAGCACGGCAAGGACAGCCCGAAGGTCGAGAAGGAAGCCAAGAACTTCAAGGCCGAGGGCTGAGTCGCCGAGCCGGTTGGACGCGGCACAGGGTTGTTGCCGCAATCCTGCAGCTTATCGGTTTTCTAACAAATTCGGCCTATCCCTTCCGCTATCGCGGCTCAGGGATGCCATATGCGCGGGATATCTGGTGAGGCGAAGCGGTCGATAGGCGATGTACGGCATGTGAGGTTGGTATTTTGCCTGCTGGCGGCGGTCGTGATGGCGGCGGCGCTCCTCGCCTTTGCCACCTCCCTCCTGCAGGATCCTGATAGCTGGTGGCACATCAAGGTCGGCATGGATATGCTGGCAAGCCGCACATTCCCCACCGTCGACGTCTATTCCTACACTTTTGCCGGCCAGCCATGGATCGCCAAGGAATGGTTCAGTCAGCTTCTCCTTGCAATTGCCTTTGAAACCGGCGGCTGGAACGGCGTGGTGCTGCTGGCGACTGCAGTAATCGCGCTCACGATCTTCTTGACGTCGTGGTATCTCAGCGCGTGGTTGAAGCCGACGCTGGCGATAGGACTGACGCTGGTTCTCGCGCTCTTGATCGGGCCAATCTATATCGCCCGGCCGCACATCTTTACCTTGCCCATCATCGTCGTCTGGACCGCCGGTCTTTTCCAGGCCGCACGCAACGAGAAAGCGCCGCCTTTGTGGCTGCTGACGCTGCTTTGCCTGTGGGCCAATCTCCATGCCACCTTCACCTTCGGTTTCGTCATCGCCGCCTTCGCCGGCCTCGATCTCGTCATGCGCACGCGCTTGTCGAACCCCCGGCTGCTGGCCAAGTGGACCGCTTTCGGGCTGCTTTGCCCGCTGGTCAGCCTGTTCAATCCCTATGGCGTCAAGGCCATACTCGCCACGTTCACGGTGGCCTATGGCAATGAGGCGGTGCCTTACATTGCGGAGTGGCAACCCTTCGACGCCTCGCGGCACACCCTCCAGGGGGTGGCCCTGCTGGTGGCGTTTTTCGGGCTGCTCGTGTCGAGATTGCGCATTGGCTGGGCCAAGGCGCTGTTCCTTGTCTTCACGCTGCACGCCTATCTCACCCACATACGGTTCATGTACTTGTTCTTTCTTCTTGTCCCGGTGGTCCTTGCCGTTGAGGTCGCGCAACAATATCCAGCGCTTTCAGCCGAGAAATGGGCGGCGGAAAAGCGCGACGGACTTGAACAATTTTTCGCACGGCAATTTTCCAGGATTTGCGCTGGACTTGCCGTTTTGCTGGTTTTGGCGGCTGCCGCCTTCACGACCTATCCGGTCGCGCCGAGCCAGAAGACCTCGGCGAGGGACGCACTGGCCTTCGCCCAAACCCATAATCTGTCGGGCAATCTGTTGAACTCCTACGATTTCGGCGGTACGCTGATCTTCCATGGCATCAGGACGTTTATCGACGGCCGCGCGGATCAGCTCTTCCTGAATGGCTTTACGGAAACGGATGAGCAGACTGGGCACAGCCGGGGCAAGCCGATCCTGAAAGCCCAACTCGAGAAATATACGATAGGCTGGGCATTGTTGACCGCCGACGACCGCCGCATTCCGTTCTTCGACGAACTGGGCTGGAAGCGGGCCTATGCGGACGACTACGCGGTGATCTACACCCGCGCGGACTGAGCCCCGGCAGCTTCGCGCGCCGGTGTGCACATCCCTCCTGAAGCTGTGGCCAGCGCCGAGGCGGCGAAATCCTTATGGGATTTTGATTTCTTTGCTCCGCGTCCCGTCTCGAACCTTTATGGCACTTTGATCCATATTCACCGAAGCGGTGTATCCAGCCGCCGATATGATGCGGCGACCGGTTTTGGTAGTTTGTTAAAGTAAACACACAAATACAACATAGGAAAATGCGCGGTGGACATAATTGTTGTCGCGATTGGAATCGCGTTCTTTGCTCTATGCTTCGGCTACATCAAAGCCTGCGACAAGCTGTAAGGGTAGGGATCGCAACATGCTTTTCGACTATATCCTCGGCGGCGCCGTGACCTTGTTTCTTCTCGCCTACCTGACATACGCCCTCGTTCGCCCGGAACGCTTCTGATCTCCGCTGGCAAGGAGCCAACCCCATGACAATCAACGGATGGCTGCAGATCCTCGTCTATTGCGGGATCGTCGTTCTGCTGGCCAAGCCGCTCGGCGGCTACATGTATCGCGTTTTCAGCGGCGAGCGCACATTCCTGTCGTCAATTCTGGCCCCGCTCGAGCGCGGGCTCTACCGCATATCAGGGACCAGCGAGCGCGAGGAGCAGCACTGGACCTCTTATGCGGCGGCCCTGCTGTTCTTTAACCTGGCCGGCTTCCTGGTGCTCTATTTGCTGCAACGGCTGCAAGGCGGCCTGCCCTACAATCCGGCCGGCATGACCGCCGTCGAACCTGGGCTGGCCTTCAACACCGCCGCCAGCTTCATGACCAACACCAACTGGCAGAACTACGGCGGCGAAAGCACGATGTCCTATCTCGTGCAGATGGCCGGCTTGACCGTGCAGAATTTTCTGTCGGCGGCGACCGGCATCGCCATTGCGGTCGCATTGATCCGCGGCTTTGCCAGGGCCTCAGGCAAATCGATCGGCAATTTCTGGGTCGATATGACCCGCTGCACGCTCTATCTGCTTTTGCCGTTCTGCATCGTCCTGACTCTGGTCTATGTCTATCTCGGCATGCCGCAGACGCTCGCTGCCTACGCCAACGCGACGACGCTCGAAGGCGCGCAACAGACTATAGCGGTCGGGCCGGTCGCTTCCCAGGTTGCCATCAAGATGCTCGGCACCAATGGCGGCGGTTTCTTCAACGCCAATGCAGCGCATCCCTTCGAAAATCCCGACGCAATCTCCAACCTGATCCAGATGGTGACGATCTTCGCCCTCGGCGCGGCGTTGACCAATGTCTTCGGCCGCATGGTAGGCAACCAGCGCCAAGGCTGGGCAATTCTGTCGGCTATGGGCGTGCTGTTCATCGCCGGCGTTGCCGTCTGCTACTGGGCGGAAGCCGCAGGCAATCCGCTGGTCCATGCGCTGGGCGTCGACGGCGGCAACATGGAGGGCAAGGAGAGCCGTTTCGGCATCGCTCTGTCGGCGCTGTTTGCCGTCATCACCACCGCCGCGTCCTGCGGCGCGGTCAATGCCATGCATGACAGCTTCACCGCACTTGGCGGCATGATCCCGATCATCAACATGCAGCTCGGCGAGGTTATTGTCGGCGGCGTCGGCGCCGGCTTCTACGGTATCCTGATGTTCATCGTCATCGCCGTCTTTGTCGCCGGGCTGATGGTCGGACGTACGCCCGAATATCTCGGCAAGAAGATCGAGGCCAAGGAGGTCAAGATGGCGATGCTGGCCGTGCTCTGCCTGCCGCTGGCAATGCTGATCTTCACCGCTATCGCGGTGGTGCTGCCGACGGGCGTTGCTTCCATCGCCAATGCCGGTCCGCACGGCTTCTCCGAAGTTCTCTATGCCTACACCTCGGCCGCGGCGAACAATGGCTCCGCCTTTGGCGGTCTCAGCGGCAACACGCCCTGGTACAACGTAACGCTCGGCATCGGAATGCTGATGGGCCGGTTCCTGGTCATTATTCCGGCGTTGGCGATTGCTGGCTCGCTGGTTGCGAAGAAGACCGTCCCTGCCTCCGCCGGCACCTTCCCGACCGACGGTCCGCTGTTCGTCGGGCTGCTGGCCGGTGTCATCCTGATCGTCGGTGGCCTTACCTTCTTTCCGGCCCTGGCGGTCGGACCGATCGTCGAGCACCTGGCGATGATTCACGGTCAGACATTCTGAAACGGCGATGCCCTGGTTCAAGATCATACCTCGGAAGGTCCGGCATCGCCCCGAGCCGGAGGGGGAGAAAACGCCCCCTCCTTTCCCGACGCTGTCCACATTCCTCGCTATTGCGGCAGCCTTGATCATGATCTGGCTGCTGGCTTACGGGCCGCCGCACCTTCGTTCGGCTCACGATCGACCGGTCAACAAAATCGACACTGGAGCTACCAAATGAGCCCGTCGAAATCCGTGAGCATCATGGATACCCGCATTCTGTGGCCCGCTATCGGCGGTTCCTTCAGAAAACTGAACCCGCGCACCTTGATGCGAAACCCGGTGATGTTTGTCGTCGCCGTCGTCTCGGCGCTCACCACCGTGCTGTTCGTCAAGGATCTCGTTACCAGCGGCGGCGATCTTGGCTTCACGCTGCAGATCATCATTTGGCTGTGGTTCACCGTGCTCTTCGCCAATTTCGCCGAAGCGGTGGCCGAAGGCCGCGGCAAGGCGCAGGCAGACTCGCTGCGCCGGGCGCGAACCGAGACGCAGGCCAAGCTGTTGAACGATGGCGACCGCAGCAAGTTCAAACTGGTGCCCGGCACCAGCCTGAAGGTCGGCGACATCGTGCTTGTTGAAGCCGGCGACATCATCCCCTCGGACGGCGAGGTGGTCGAAGGCGTGGCGTCGGTCAACGAGGCGGCCATCACCGGCGAATCCGCACCGGTCATCCGCGAATCCGGCGGCGACCGTTCGGCGGTGACCGGCGGCACGCAGGTCTTGTCCGACTGGATCCGCGTGCGCATCACCGCGGCTGCCGGCCATACGTTCCTCGACCGCATGATCTCGTTGGTCGAGGGCGCCGAGCGCCAGAAGACACCCAACGAGATCGCGCTCAATATCCTGCTCGTCGGCATGACGCTGATCTTCGTGCTGGCCACGGCGACGATCCCGAGCTTCGCCTCGTATTCGGGCGGTTATATCTCGGTGACGGTGCTGGTCGCCCTGTTCGTTACCCTGATCCCGACCACAATTGGCGCCCTGCTGTCGGCGATCGGCATTGCCGGCATGGACCGCCTGGTGCGCTTCAACGTGCTGGCCATGTCGGGCCGCGCCGTCGAGGCGGCCGGCGATGTCGACACGCTGCTGCTCGACAAGACCGGAACCATCACGCTGGGCAACCGCCAGGCGACGGCATTCCGTCCGGTCAAGGGCATCACCGAACAGGAACTGGCCGACGCGGCCCAGCTTGCCTCGCTTGCCGACGAAACGCCGGAAGGCCGCTCGATCGTCGTCCTGGCGAAGGAAAAATACGCCATCCGCGCCCGCGACATGGCAAGCCTGCACGCGACGTTCGTGCCCTTCACCGCGCAAACCCGCATGAGCGGCGTCGATCTGGAAGGCTCCTCGGTCCGCAAGGGCGCAGTCGATGCGGTACTTGCCCACGTCAACCTCTCGACGGTTGCCACAGGCCGTACGCGCAGCGACACCGTCCGCGACCTTCAGGCGATCGCCGACGAGATCGCCAAATCGGGTGGCACTCCACTCGCGGTCGAGCGCGACGGGCGCCTCCTCGGCGTCGTCCATCTGAAGGACATCGTCAAGGGCGGCATCGCAGAACGCTTTGCCGAATTGCGCCGCATGGGCATCCGCACGGTGATGATCACCGGCGATAATCCGATGACCGCGGCGGCGATCGCGGCGGAAGCCGGCGTCGACGACTTCCTTGCCCAAGCGACGCCCGAGGACAAGTTGAAGCTGATCCGCGACGAGCAGGCCAAAGGCAAACTTGTCGCGATGTGCGGCGATGGCACTAACGATGCGCCGGCCCTCGCGCAGGCCGATGTCGGCGTTGCCATGAACACCGGCACGGTCGCGGCGCGCGAGGCCGGCAACATGGTCGATCTCGACAGCGATCCGACCAAGCTGATCGAGATCGTCGAAATCGGCAAGGCGCTGCTGATGACGCGTGGCTCGCTGACCACCTTCTCCATCGCCAACGACGTAGCCAAGTATTTTGCAATCATCCCAGCAATATTCGCCGTCTTCTACATCGCCCCGGGCCAGACCGCCGGGCCGCTGCAAGCGCTCAATGTCATGCATCTGGCGACGCCGCAGAGCGCTATCCTCTCAGCCATCATCTTCAACGCGCTGATCATCATTGCGCTGATCCCGCTGTCGCTGAGGGGCGTCAAATACCGCGCGGTCGGCGCCGGTGCGCTGCTCAGCCGCAATCTCATTGTCTATGGCCTTGGCGGCGTCGTAGCGCCCTTCGTCGGCATCAAGATGATCGACATGGCCATCACCGCTCTCGGTCTCGCATAAGGAACCATGTCGATGCTCAATCAAATCAGACCCGCGATCGTCATGATCGTCTTCTTCACGATTCTGACGGGTTTGGTCTATCCGATCGGCATGACCGGCATTGCCCAGGCGCTGTTTTCACGCGAGGCCAATGGCAGCCTGATCGAGAAGGACGGCAAGCTCGTCGGTTCCGAGCTGATCGGCCAGGCTTTCACCAGCGACCGCTACTTCCATGGCCGTCTCTCGGCTGCCGGCGACGGCTACAATGCCGCCGCCTCGGGCGGCTCGAATCTAGGCCCGACCAATCCCAAGCTGATCGACCGCATCAAGGTTGACGCCGAAAGGCTGAGGACGGAAAACCCGAACCAGCCGGTACCGATAGATCTGGTCACCACGTCCGGCAGCGGCCTCGATCCGCATATCAGCCCCGACGCGGCCTATTCTCAGGTCGCCAGGGTGGCCAAGGCCAGGGGCGTCGATGAATCCAGGATCAAATCGCTTGTCGACAGCCATGTCGAGGATCGCGAATTGGGATTCATCGGCGAGCCGGTAGTCAATGTGCTGGCCCTCAACCTTGCGCTGGACGATGCGATGAAAAAGTAAAGGACCGGCGCCGGGATCGACACCGAAGCCGGCGCCGTTCATGATTGACGCTTATGCCAGACGACAGCCGCACCGCCGAAACCAGGCCCTCTCCCGACGCGCTGCTCGAGCATGCCGAGCGGGAGGAGCGCGGTCGCCTGCGGATATTTCTCGGCGCCGCCCCCGGTGTCGGCAAGACCTACGAGATGCTGATGTCGGGCCGCGCCAGGCTGGCCGACGGGGTCGACGTGGTAATCGGCATCGTCGAGACGCACGGCCGCAAGGAAACCCAGACGCTGGTCGAAGGCTACGAGGTCATTCCTCGCCTTGAGATCGATTACAAGGGGCGGATCCTTCAGGAGATGGATCTCGACGCCATCCTCGCCCGGCACCCGGCGCTGGTTCTGGTCGACGAACTTGCCCATACCAACGCGCCGGGCAGCCGTCACCCCAAGCGCTACCTCGACGTCCAGGAAATCCTGACGCACGGCATCGATGTCTACACGACGCTGAATATCCAGCACGTCGAGAGCCTGAACGATGTCGTGACGCAGATCACCCGCGTCAGGGTGCGGGAAACTGTCCCCGACTCCATAATCGACCAGGCCGACGATATCGAGATCATCGACCTGACCCCCGACGATCTGATCAAGCGGCTTGAGGAAGGCAAGGTCTACATCCCCAGCACCGCCCAGCGCGCCATCGAGAACTATTTCTCGCCGGGCAATCTGACGGCGCTCCGCGAATTGGCGCTCCGCCGCACTGCCCAGCGGGTCGACGAGCAGTTGCTGACCCATATGCAGGCCCACGCGATACCCGGGCCGTGGGCGGCGGGGGAAAGGGTTCTCGTCTGCGTCGATGCGCGTCCGGGCGGGGCGGCCCGTGTACGTTATGCGCGAAGGTTGGCCGATCGGCTCCGCGCCCCTTGGACGGCGCTTCATGTCGATACCCCTCGTTCAGCTGCCATGCCTGAGGAGGACAAGGATCGGCTGGCGACGCAGCTGCGCCTTGCCGAGCAGCTCGGTGCCGAGGTGACGACCATTCCGGGTCAGAACGTCGCGCAAGACATCGTTCGGCATGCGACGGCGAACAACTTCACCCATATCGTGATCGGCAGGCCGACCCGATCGCGCTGGCGGGAATTGATCGAAGGCTCGCTCACTTACGATCTCATCCGCAATGCCGGCGACATCAGCGTCCATGTCATTTCGGGAAACGAACGCAACGCCGAGGCGATGTCGAGGACCGTCAAGGCGGCGGACGAGCAGTGGCAGTTCGAGATCTGGCCCTATCTCAGGGCCACGGCCTATGTTGTTGGCTCGCTCGCCTTCGCCGTCCTTCTCGACCAGTTTCTCGACGTCCGCAACCTGGCGGTCATCTTTCTCATTGGGGTCCTGACGTCGGCTGTGACCGGCGGTCTCTGGCCGGCTTTGTATGCCTGCCTCATCAGCGCCATTGCCTTCAACTATTTCTTCCTGGAACCACGCTACACGCTGACGATCGAGGATCCGGAGAGCATCGTTGCGCTGGCTGTCTTCCTGGTTGTTGCGGTCATTGCCAGCAATCTAACAGCGCGCGTGCAGCGTCAGGCGGTCGCTGCGCGCTCGCGGGCACGCGCCACGGAAGATATTTATCTCTTCTCAAAGAAGCTCGCCGGCGCTGGCACGCTCGACGACGTTCTCTGGGCGACTGCCTTCCAGATCGCCTCGATGCTGAAGCTGCGCGTGGTGCTGCTTCTGCCGGAGGACGGCACAATTGCGGTCAAAGCCGGCTACCCACCCGACGATACGCTGGCCGAGGCCGACATTGCAGCAGCCCGCTGGGCCTGGGAGCATAATCGCGCCGCCGGGCGCGGCGCCGACACGCTGCCCGGAGCAAAACGCCTCTATCTGCCCTTGCGGACCGGACGCACGGCGGTGGGCGTTGTCGGCCTCGACAACGATAAGCAAGGTCCGCTGCTGACGCCCGAGCAGCAGCGTCTGCTCGATGCGCTCGCCGACCAGGCGGCGGTCGCCATCGAGCGCATCCAGCTCGTCGCCGATGTTGACCGGGCCAAGCTTGCGGCCGAGGCAGACCGTCTGCGCTCGGCCTTGCTCACCTCCATTTCCCACGATTTGAAAACGCCGCTTGCCGCCATCATGGGCGCGGCCGGAACACTCAGGGACTTCGAGGCCGCGCTTCCCGAGCAGGACCGGACGGAACTGCTGTCGACCGTGCTCGATGAGGCGGAGAGGCTTAACCGCTTTATTGCCAATCTGCTCGATATGACCAAGATCGAATCCGGCACGATGGAGCCGAACTACGCCTTTCACTATCTCGGCGACATTGTCGGCTCAGCTCTGCATCGGGCCCGCAAAATCGTCCGCGAGCATAAGACCGAGATCGACATTCCATCGGATCTGCCGATGTTGCGGGTCGACCCCGTTCTGTTCGAACAGGTGCTGTTCAACCTCCTCGACAATGCTGCAAAATACGCGCCACCAGGTTCGACGATCCGCCTGCAGGCCTGGGCCGATAACGGCTTCATCATCCTGCAGATCATGGACGAGGGACCAGGCATTCCGCCAGCGGACCTGGAGCGCGTTTTCGACACTTTCTACCGTGTGCGCAAGGGTGACCAGGTGCGTGCCGGCACCGGGCTCGGCCTGTCGATTTGCCGCGGCTTCATCGAAGCGATGGGCGGGACGCTCTCGGCGGCAAACAGGTCCGACCGCTCGGGGGCGGTTTTCACGATCAAGATGCAGCTGGTGCCGGCGGAACTGCCCAATCTCGGCGAACCCGAGGCGGGCCATCAAAATATGGACGATCTGCCATGACGAGCCTGGACGTCAGGATATTGGTGGTCGACGACGAACCGCCGATCCGGAAACTGCTTCGCGTCGGGCTTGGCAGCCAAGGCTATGCGATCAGCGAAGCGCCGAGCGCCAGGGCGGCGATTGAACTCATCGAGACGGAAAAGCCAGACCTTGTGCTGCTCGATCTCGGCCTGCCCGGCATGAGCGGGCATGAGCTGCTCCGCAAATGGCGGGATGATGGCCTGGACATTCCCGTGGTTATTCTTTCCAGCCGCACTGATGAGGCCGGCATCGTCTCGGCCCTCGAACTCGGCGCCGACGATTATGTAACCAAGCCATTCGGTATGAACGAGCTTGTCGCACGCATCCGCGTCGCGCTTCGCCACAAGTTCCAGCAGCAGGGTGAGAGACCGGTCTTCCAGACCGGCGACCTCTCCGTCGATCTGGTGAAGCGCATCGTCAAGGTCGAGGACAAGGAGATAAAGCTCTCGCCGAAGGAATACGACATCCTCCGCATCCTCGTACAGCATGCCGGCAAGGTTCTCACCCACCAATTCCTGCTGAAGCAGGTCTGGGGCGATTCCACCGACGTTCAATATCTCAGAGTCTACGTCCGGCAGATCAGGCAAAAGATCGAAAAAACGCCCGACCAGCCCCGCTATATCACCACCGAGACCGGCGTTGGATACCGGCTGCGCGAAGTCGATTGACGCGACGAGCATCCGAAGCCGAAATGCCTCTTCCAATCTGCTTCAAATCAGCGGCGGCCATGGTGTCGCCGGACAAAAGCCCTATATTAAGGAAAGATCGGTTTTGTGCGGGAATGAATGGATGTCACGGCTTCGTCTATTGACGGTTTTAGGGTCGGCAATGCTGACTGCGGCGATGCTGTCGGGCGTAAATCCTGCTGCGTCGGCACAGGTCGTCAGTCCCGCCGACCGCAACGTGTTGATCCAGCAGAACCAGTTGCAGATGTTGGAGAACAGGCTGCGGCGGCAGCAATACCAGCAGCAGCAACAGCAGTACCGTGCCCAGGATCGCCAAATCCCAACACCGGAACGGCAGGAGGTGCCGCAGATGAGGCCAACTTGCCAGTTGCTGCCGTCGGGGAGCGGCTTCGTCAGCACCTGCCGCTGACGACCGGCCCTTTCATTTATTTAGCCGACTTATATATTGTGGAAACCGCTCCGCTTGCGCCCCATTGAAAGCGGCCGACTTTGCAACGCTGCCCTTGCCCTTTGGGCACCGCCTCGACTGGATTATCGAATGGCAGCCAGCAAGAAGAAGGTCGTACGCAAGGCAAGGAAGGGCGACCGGATTCGCCAGGTCGCGGCGATTCCGTTTCGGCTGAACGAGCATGGCGACGTCGAGGTGATGCTGGTTACATCGCGAACGACAAGGCGCTTTATTGTGCCGAAGGGCTGGCCGATGAAGGGCAAGAGCGGCCGCAAGGCGGCCACCATCGAAGCACAGGAAGAAGCCGGCGTTCTGGGCAAGACACTGAAACAGCCGGCCGGCACCTATTGCTACTGGAAGCGGCTGGCGAACCGCTTCGTCCGTGTCGACGTCGTCGTCTATTTGCTGGAGGTAACCGAGGAACTTGCCGACTGGGAAGAATCCAAGAGGCGTCAGCGTGCGTGGCTGGCGCCGGCCGACGCGGCGGTGCTCATCGACGAGCCGGATCTCTCGACGCTGGTGAGGAACGTCAGGATTCCCGAGCTGGAGTATAATTCCAAAAAAAAGAATCCGGCTTTCGGAAAAGATCACGCTCAATAAAAGACCGAGGCTGTCCCGACTGGATCGGGATGGAATTGGCCCCGGCGCCTGCCGCCGTCACACTTCAACCGAAATCTCACTTGCCGCCGTCGCCCTCGGGCAAAGACCGCACCGGCGTGCCGGTATAGGCCCACAGCCATTCGCGCGGCAGCGGCCCCTTGTTGCGGTCGCTTTCCTGCGACTGTTCCCATGCATGTGCGAGGATGCCGACCGAGCGCGACAGCACGAAAAGACCGCGCGTCAGCGGCGGCGGAAAGCCGAGCTCGCCGTAGATGACGGCCGTGGCGCCGTCGATATTGAGCGGGATTTTTTTGCCCTTGCGCCGCGCAACCTCGGCCTCGATCGCCTCGGCAATGTCGGCGAAGCGCCCGCTGACGATGCCGCGCGCGGCAAAGTCGCGGGTTAGCTCGATGAGGCGGGGCGCCCGCGGGTCGACCGGATGGAAACGATGGCCGAGCCCGGGCACATAGCCGTTTTCCCCGGCAAGGAAACGATCGAGCCGCGCCGACACGGCGTCCGCAAGCGGCATGCCGGCGTCCAGTTCGGCAGCGATGTCTCCGTAGAAGGAAAGCGCCTGTTCGCCGGCGCCGCCATGCACATCGCCAAGCACGTTGACGGCTGATGCCATGGCGCTGTTGATGCCGACGCCGCAGGTGATCGCCATACGGGCGATGGCGATCGACGGCGCCTGCGGCCCATGGTCGACGGCAGCACCCAGCGCGATGCCAAGCAGCGCCGCCTGCTCCTCGCTTGGCAGTTCGCCACGCAGCATCAGCCAGATCATTGCCGGAAAGCTGACGCGGCCGATCAGATCCTGGATTTCATAGCCGCGCAGCCGGATGACGCCGGGGCGCATCTCAATGATGCCGGTCTGCCACCATTCCTCGCCGCGTGCGCGACCAGTCTTGTTTTGCGTTCCGCTCATGCCTTCGCTCTTTTCCTGGCACGCGGCGGCAGGCCGGCAAAAACCTCGCCCATATGCTCGCCGAGCGCCGGCGGCGGCCTGCTCGGCAAAGGTGCCTCGCCATCGACCATGAAGCCGCCGCGCACCACGGTCAGCGGCTGGTCCATCCCGGACACAGCCGGGAAGCGGGCCGTCATGCCGCGCTCGATCACCTGTCGCTCCTGCAGTATCTGCGGGATTGTCAGCACCCGGCCTGCCGGCACGCCGGCGCGATTGAACGTCTCCTCCCAGGCGGCGGCCGAGCCGCTCGCCAAGGCATCCTCGATCAGCGCTTTCAATGCAATGCGGTTCTGCTTGCGCGTTTCTCGCTCGGCAAAGCGGACGTCCGACGCCAGCTCCGGCCGACCGATCAACTGGCACAGTGTGACGAACTGCTCCTGCTTGTTGGCTGCGATGTTGAGCAAGCCGTCGCCGGTGCGAAACGCGCCAGACGGTGCGGCCGTCATGTTTTCATTGCCCATCGGCTGCGGCTCGACGTCCGCCGTCAGATAGTTCGACACCGGCCAGCCGAGCGCAGAAAGCGTGCATTCGAGCATCGAGACGTCGAGGAACGCGCCCTCGCCTGTCGTCTTCTGCTTGACCAATGCGGCGGTAATGGCGAACGCCCCGACCAGCCCGCCAAGCGTATCGGCGACCGGATAGCCAACACGCAGCGGCGCCGTTTCCGGTGTACCGGTGATGCTCATAATCCCGGAAAGACCCTGGATGATCTGGTCGTAGGCTGGATTGTCGCGCATCGGCCCGGTCTGGCCGAAGCCCGATATCGCACAATAGACAAGGCTTGGCCGGACTTCTTTCAGCCTGGCATGGCCAAGCCCCAGCCGGTCCATGACGCCGGGGCGGAAATTCTCGACCAGCGCGTCGGCCGAAGCGACCAGATCGAGGAAGCGTTCGCGGTCGGCCTCCTGCTTGAGATCGAGCGCCACCGAGCGTTTGCCGGCATTCTGCGCCAGGAACGAAGCGCCCATGCCCGCCCGGTTGAGCTCCGGAGAGGCGCCGAGCTGGCGCGCCAGATCGCCGCCTTGCGGCGTCTCAACCTTGATGACGTCGGCCCCGAGCAATGCCAGCTGGTAGGCGCAATAGGGGCCGGCCAACACATTGGTCAGGTCAAGGATGCGGATGCCGGAAAGCAAGTCTGTCATGACGTCACGAACAGCTCAGGCATCGCCCGGCACGTGCTCCGGTCCCCGCATGCGTCTGTGCTCGATGTAGGCCCAGATATGCGGTCCAACCAGCCCGATGAAGGCCAGCGTCAGCAACGTCAGCGACAGCGGATGCTTGTAGAACACCGTCCAATCGCCGTTCGAGATGGTCATCGCGCGGCGGAACTGCGTTTCGGCAAGGGGCCCGAGAATCATGCCGATGATAACCGGCGCGGTCGGAAAATCGAAACGCCGCATCAGGAAACCGGCGGCACCGAGCAGATAGAGGATGACGAGGTCGATCGGCGATTGCGAGATGCCGTAGGTGCCGACTGTGGCGAACACCAGGATGCCGGCATAGAGCTGCGGCGCCGGGATCTTCAGCAATCGCACCCAAAGCCCGATCAGCGGCAGGTTAAGGACGACGAGGATGACGTTGGCGATGAACAGGCTGGCGATCAGCCCCCACACCAGGTCGGCCTGCGTCGTCAGCAGCAGCGGCCCCGGATTGATACCGTAGCTCTGGAATGCCGACAGCATGATTGCGGCCGTCGCCGATGTCGGCAGGCCGAGCGTCAGCATCGGCACCAGCACGCCGGCCGCGGATGCATTGTTGGCCGCTTCCGGTCCGGCAACGCCCTCGATGGCACCGACGGTGCCGAACTCGTCCTTGTGTCTGGAGAGTTTCTTCTCGATGGCATAGGAGAGGAAGGTCGGGATTTCGGCACCGCCGGCCGGCATGGCGCCGATCGGGAAGCCGATCAGGGAGCCGCGCAGCCATGGCCTCCACGAGCGCGACCATTCAGCCGCGGTCATGTAAAGCGACCCTTTCAACGGCACGATCTCGTCCTTGCCGGCATAGCGGCGCGAGGCCATGTAAAGCGTCTCGCCAACGGCGAACAGGCCAACGGCGACGACGATGACGTCGACGCCGTCGAGCAATTCGCTCATGCCGAAGGTGAAGCGCGGCTGCCCCGTCTGCAGGTCGACGCCTATCATGCCGACGACGAAGCCGGCGAACAGGCTGGTCAGGCCGCGTACCGACGACGAGCCGAGCACCGCCGAAACCGTGATGAAGGCCAGCACCATCAGCGAGAAATATTCGGCCGGGCCGAAGGCCAGCGCAAATTTGACGACGATCGGCGCCAGAAAGGCAACGCCGATCGTGCCCAGCGTGCCGGCGACGAAGGAACCAATCGCCGAGGTCGCCAGGGCCGCACCGCCACGGCCGGAGCGGGCCATCCGGTTGCCTTCCAGCGCGGTGACGATGGTGGCGCTTTCGCCAGGCGTGTTGAGCAGGATCGATGTCGTCGAGCCGCCATACATCGCGCCGTAGTAGATGCCGGCAAACAGGATGAAGGACGCCTCCGGCGCCACTTGATAGGTGATCGGCAACAGCAGCGCGATGGTCAGTGCCGGCCCGAGGCCGGGTAGCACGCCGATCGCAGTCCCCAGCGTGGTGCCGACCAGACACCATATGAGATTGATCGGCGAGAAGGCGACCGAAAATCCGTGCGCGAGATGGCCGAGCGTTTCCATGGCGTCAGCCCCTCAGCATGGCGACGACCGAATCGACGATCGCGTTCAGCTGGTTTTCGATGAAGCCGGCGCCGATATTGACGCCGAGCGCCCTGGCAAAGCCGAAATAGGCGGCCAGCGCCAGGATCAGCCCGAGCAGCACGTCACGCAGCGGACGCCGGCTGCCGAAACCGTGGCAGATGAGAACGAACATGATGACAGATGCCGCGGTAAAGCCGAGCGGCTGGATCAGCACGAGGTTGGCGATCAGTCCGAGGGCGACGATGCCCATCGCCTTCCAGTCGGTCGGCGTCGCCTTTTCGTCCTCCGGCTGCCAGCCGCCCCGCAAGGCGGCAATGATGAGCAGCAGCGACAGGATCACCATGCCGGTCATGGTGATGTAGGGAAAGACGGTCGGACCGACCTTGGAATAGAGCGGCGACACCGGGATTGCCAGCGTCTGCCAGGCAACCGCACCCGCACAGGCGAGGAGCCCGACGCCGATCAGCAGTTCGGGCACTGCAAGGCGCGGCGGCGCCGGCTGGTCGCTGGTGCTCATCATCGTCCTCCCAATGTCGGTCCCTTGGGGCCGGTTCTCCTTGGACCGGTCTCACCCGGCCGATCTCGGCGTAGTTTCACCTCCGGCGCCGCGTATGTCCATGCGGCTGGCGAAAGTCGGCGAGGGTTGGCGCAGGCTGCCACCCCTTGCCGAGAGCATCACGCTAGACCGAGGTCCTTGAGGATCGTCCCGATACGGGCCGTGTCTTCTGCGACGAATTTCGCATAGTCGTCACCGGTGAGCAGGATCTGCGTCCAGTTGCGGTTCTTGCATTCGGTGGCCCAGGCGTCGCTCTTGGCCATGGTCTCGATCAGCTTGATCATTGCTGCCTTGTCGGCGTCCGAGACGCCGGGCGGTGCGAAGACGCCACGCCAGTTGAACAGCTCGACATCGATGCCTGCTTCCTTCATCGTCGGCGCATCGATCCCCTCCTGGCGTTTGTCCGCGGAGATGGCCAGCAGCCGCAGCGCACCCGCCTTGACCTGTTCGGCGAACTCGCCATAGCCGGAGATGCCGGCCGCGACCTGGTTGCCGAGCAGCGCCGAAAGCGCCTCGCCGCCGCCGGCGAACGGCACATAGGAAAGATTGGTGGCCGGAACACCAACGGTCTTGGCGATGAGGCCGAACAATATATGGTCCGAGCCGCCGGCCGAACCGCCAGCAACCGGAACCTGCGTCGGGTCAGCCTTGAGAGCAGCGACAAAGTCCGCGGCCGTCTTGAACGGGGAGGCGGCCGGCACCACAAGCGCCTCGAACTCGCCGGTGAGGCGGGCGATCGGCGTGACCTCGGTAAGGTTGTTGGCCGCCTTGTTGGCGATGATGGCGCCTACCATGACCATGCCGGCCACCATCAGCGCATTGCCCTTGCCCTTCCATTGGTTGACGAATTGCGGCAGGCCGACAGTACCGCCGGCGCCGCCGACATTGGTGATCTGCGAGCCGGAAATCAGTTTTTCGCTGCGCAGCACCTGGTCCATGGCGCGCGCCGTCTGGTCCCAGCCGCCGCCCGGCGCCGCCGGCACGAAAATCTGCAGCTGCGGCGCGTCCTGCGCGAAGGCGGGGACAAAATGCGATGCCGCGAGTCCGGCAGCACCTGCTGCCGCGGTGCTCATCAAGAATCGGCGTCTGTTCAGCATGGGATTCCTCCAAATCGCGACACCTCCTCCGGTGCCTGCCAGAAACGTGGCCTGACTTCAGACCCGCTCGATAAAATTCATGCAGAGTTTGCGTCCTCCTGTCAAAGACAGAACACGCCGCATGCGGCACAATCGGACTGTGCGATCTTCAGGCAGGCGAACTCGACGCCGGACGACGTGGCAGGCAGAGGCCAGACGGCGCCCGTCAGGGCTGCCGCTCCAGCAGGATGGTCGCCTTGCCTTGGTAGACGGTTCGCAGCACTTCGCCATAACCACATTTTTGCCGCGACGTTCAGCGATCCGGTGTTTTCCGGATCGATGATGCAGACGGTCTTCGCGGCGCCGAACGTCTCGTCGCCCCAGGCAAGCACCCGTGCGACGACTTCGCTGGCCAGCCCGTGGCCATGCGCGCCCGAAACCAGAGCCCAGCCGGTCTCCGGAATGCCCTCGATCGACGGCGTCATGTCGCGTTTCAGATCGTGAAAGCCGGCCTCGCCGATGAAGCGGCCGGTCTCCTTTTCCTCGATCGCCCAAAAACCGTAGCCCAGAAGCGACCACAGGCCGGCGTGTCGTAGGAAGCGCATCCAGCTTTCCTCCCGCGTGCGCGGCTTCCCGCCGATAAAGCGGGTGACGACGGGATCGGCCCACATAGCGACATAGGCGTCGAAATCGTCAAGCCGGTGCGGCCGCAGGACCGTGCGCGAGGTCTCAAGCACTGGGGCGACAATTGTATGCGGACTGGCCATGGTCATGTCTCGTTTGTGTTGCCGGTGCCTAATGCAGGTCTTCCAAAAGGGGGACAGCGACACGCACGAGACGGGAAATCCAAATCCGTTGTGAAAAACAAGAGCCAAGGCTGTGTAGATCATCTTCCAGGCTGATGTGAATCCTGCCAGGCGGTGTTAGTTTTTCTCCGGTATTGGTTCAGGCGCGTTGGGTTTCGGCGCTGCCGTCCGACAGAGGGAATCCAGCATGGACACCACCGACCTTGTGCTTGCCATCTTCCATCATCTGCTGGTGTTTTCGTTGGCAGGCATCATCGGCGCCGAATTCGTCCTGATCCGCAGCGACTTGTCCGCCGCGACGCTGAAGCGGCTCGTCGGGATCGACCGCCACTACGGCATTATTGCCATGCTGATCATCGTCGTTGGCATCGGCCGCGTCGTCTATGGTCTGAAAGGCTGGGAATTCTACGTCTACAATTGGGTGTTCTGGGCAAAGATGGCCGCCTTCGCCATTGTCGGCCTGTTGTCGATTATCCCGACCATCCGTTTCCTGTCCTGGAACAGGCAGGCGAGCGTCAGTCCCGGCTTCCAGGTTCCTGCGGTGGAGCTAGCGTCCGTTCGCACCTATGTCCGCACCGAAGCATCGATCTTCCTATTGATCCCGGTGTTCGCGGCGGCGATGGCGCGCGGCTACGGCTACTAGAATAGGTTGGAGGAAGGGCATTGCACGGCCCAACCTTCCCACTCATTTGCGCAGAGAAACGTGCAGTTTGCCGTTTGAGCGCGATTGTCATTTGTCGGGTTGCGCTAGTTATTGCTCCATCTACAGTCGTTTTTAGAGGAACCCGCGCAGCGGTTGGCAATCATATCCTGGGAGGAAACACGATGCGAAAACTCATCGCCGCGCTGGCTGTCGCTGCGGCCGCCATGCTTTATCCGTCGGCGGCTGGCGCGCAGACCTACCCCGAACGCACCATCACCATTGTCGTGCCGTTTTCGGCCGGTGGCCCGACCGACACCGTCGCGCGTCTTGTCGCGGAAGCTATGTCGAAAGACCTCGGCCAGCAGGTCATCGTCGAGAATGTCGGCGGCGCCGGCGGCACGCTCGGCGCCGGCCGCGTCGCAAATGCCGAGCCTGACGGCTACACGCTGCTCCTCCATCACATCGGCATGGCTACAAGTGCTACGCTCTATAGAAAGCTCGCCTACGACACGCTGAACGGCTTCGAATATGTCGGCCTCGTCACCGAGGTGCCGATGACCATCGTCGGCCGCAAGGATCTCGAGCCGACCGATCTGAAGGGGCTGGTCGACTATGCCAAGGCCAACAAGGACAGCATCACCGTTGCCAATGCCGGGATCGGTGCCGCCTCGCATCTGTGCGGCATGCTGTTCATGAGCGCCATCGGCACGCCGCTGGTCACCGTACCCTACAAGGGCACCGGCCCGGCCATGACCGATCTTCTCGGCGGCCAGGTCGATATCATGTGCGACCAGACGACCAATACCACCAAGCAGATTCAGGGCGGCACTATCAAGGCCTATGCCGTAACCTCGCCACAACGCCTCGATGTGCTGCCGGACGTGCCGACGACGATAGAAGCCGGCCTTCCCCAGGTGCAGGTCGGCATCTGGCACGGAATCTATGCCCCCAAGGGCACACCGGCCGAGATCACCGAACGCCTTTCGAAATCGCTGCAGGTGGCGCTGAAGGACCAGAATGTCGTCGCCCGATTTGCCGAACTCGGCACCAAGCCGTCGCCGGAGGCCGATGCCACGCCGGCCGCGCTCAAAGCTAAGCTGGAAAGTGAGATCGCGCGCTGGAAGCCGATCATCGAAGCGGCCGGCCAGTACGCCGACTAAAGGTTCTGACGGGGCGCCATCAGCGCCCCGTTTTTTTACACCGGCATCGGCACGCCCATGAGGCGAGCCGGGAGGACGCAATGAAACCTTTCGCAATCGACAGGACCAACGGCATATGCGCCGCGCTGTTGGTCTTTATTGGCGCCTTTTTCGCGCTGCAGTCGCTGGGCCTCGAAATCGGCACCGCCTTTCGCATGGGGCCCGGCTATTTCCCGCTCGTGCTGGCGATCGTGCTGATCCTGCTTGGCGCCGCCATCCTTGTCCAAGCGGTGCGTTTCGAGAGCGAGCCGATCGGTTACATTGCGTGGCGCGGCATGCTGTTTATCCTGCCTGCTCCGATCTTCTTCGGCCTGACGGTGCGCGGCCTCGGCTTCATCCCGTCGATCTTCCTGACGGCGCTGATCGCATCGTTCGGTAGCGGCCGCATGAGGCCGCTGACCGCACTCGTGCTGTCAGCTGGCCTGACGCTGTTCGCATTCGTCGTCTTCAGCTACGCACTCGGCCTGCCGTTCCGGCGTTTCGGCCCGTGGTTGCCACTGTCGTTGTGAGGAGATGAAATGGAACTCCTCAGCAACCTCGCACTCGGCTTTTCGACAGCCACATCTTTGGCAAACCTCGGCTTCTGCCTGATCGGCGTCCTTCTCGGCACGCTGATTGGCGTCCTGCCCGGCATCGGTGCCACCGCAACCATCGCCATGCTGTTGCCAATCACCTTCCAGATCGGCGACCCGGTTTCCTCTCTCATCATGCTCGCCGGTATCTATTACGGCGCGCAGTATGGCGGCTCGACCACCGCCATTCTCATCAACATGCCCGGCGAATCCTCGTCGGCCGTCACCGCAATCGACGGCTATCAGATGGCCAGGAACGGCCGCGCCGGAGCAGCCCTGGCGACCGCGGCGATAGGCTCGTTCTTTGCCGGCACGGTGTCGACCTTCCTCGTCGCCATCTTTGCCCCACCGCTGACGGCGATAGCGCTGAGATTCGGCGCGGCCGAGTATTTTTCGCTGATGATCGTCGGCCTGGTCTCGTCCGTCGCGCTCGCCCACGGCTCGGTCGTCAAGGCGCTGGCTATGGTCGTGCTCGGCCTGCTGCTGGGACTTGTCGGCACCGATATCTACACGGGTACGCCCCGCTTCACACTCGGTATCCGCGAATATGCCGACGGGCTGAATTTCGTCGCGGTGGCGGTCGGCGTCTTCGGCGTCGCCGAGATATTGCGCAATCTCGAAAACGAGCATGAGCGTTCCGTGCTGATCCGAAGGATCTCCGGCCTTATGCCGAGTAAAGAAGATTTTCGGCGCATGGCGGCTCCCATCGTGCGCGGAACGATCATCGGTTCGGCGCTCGGCATCCTGCCCGGAGGCGGCGCGATCCTTGCCGCCTTTGCGTCCTACACCGTCGAAAAGCGCGTCTCGAAAAACCCGGGGGAATTCGGCAAGGGCGCCATCGAAGGCGTCGCCGGACCGGAATCGGCCAACAATGCCGGCGCCCAAACCTCCTTCATCCCAATGCTGACGCTCGGTATTCCGGCCAACCCGGTAATGGCGCTGATGATCGGCGCGATGATCATCCAGGGCATCGTGCCCGGCCCCAATGTCGCCATCGAACAGCCCGCGCTGTTTTGGGGGATCATCACCTCGATGTGGATCGGCAATCTGATGTTGATTGTCTTGAACCTGCCGCTGATCGGGCTCTGGGTGAAACTCCTTACCATCCCCTACTACGTGCTCTTCCCGATCATCATGGCGTTCTGCTCGATCGGCGTTTACAGCGTCAACACCAATGTCTACGACCTCTATGCCGTCGCCTTCTTCGGCTTGCTTGGCTACCTCCTGACCAAGCTGCGCTGCGAACCTGCGCCGCTGCTGCTCGGCTTCGTGCTCGGCCCGCTGCTTGAGGAAAACCTGCGCCGCGCCATGATCCTCTCGCGCGGCGACCCAAGCACCTTCGTGACGCGGCCGATCAGCGCCAGCCTGCTCCTCATCGCGCTCGCCGTGCTCGTCATCGTCTTTCTCCCCGCGGTCAAGAAGAAGCGCGAAGAGGTGTTCGTCGAGGAGAGTTCCTGAACATGGATGTCGCCGCATAACAGGAACTTTAGATTCAGCTAGCGGGCAGTGGTTGCCGCTGCTCGGTCCTGAGTTGCTTCCACTGGCCCGAGCGGCCCGATCTCGACCAGTGGTGCAGGCACGCTGGTCGTCTTTTCCTTGGCCTTGCAGATATCGGCGATGACGCAGGCCGGGCAATCCGGCTTGCGTGCCTTGCAGACATAGCGGCCGTGCAGGATCAGCCAATGATGCGCATGCCGGATATATTCATCCGGAATGATCTTCAGGAAACCTTGCTCTACCTGTTCCGGCGTCTTGCCCGGCGCCAGGCCGAGCCTGTTACCGATGCGGAAGATGTGCGTGTCGACTGCCATCGTGTGCTGGCCGAAGGCGACGTTGAGCACGACATTGGCGGTCTTGCGGCCGACACCCGGCAGCTCGACCAGTTGATCGCGATCCTCAGGCACTTCGCCGCCATGGTCACGGATCAGCGCCTCGGACAGCGCGATGACGTTCTTGGCCTTATTGCGCCATAGCCCGATGGTGCGGATATGGTCGCCGAGCTTGGCCTCGCCCAGCGCCAGCATCTTTTGCGGCGTGTCGGCAATTTTGAACAGCGCCCGCGTCGCCTTGTTGACGCCGGCGTCCGTCGCCTGAGCCGAAAGCACCACCGCCACCAGCAGCGTGAAGGGGTTGATATGTTCGAGTTCGCCTCTCGGCTCCGGCCGCTGAACGGAAAAACGGCGAAAAATCTCATGCACCTCGGCCGGGCTGTAAAGCACCCGCGATCTCGCCGGCCGCGGACGCGGCTTGGCGTTCGAGCCATCGCGGCGGCCGGGCAGCAGGTCTTTTTTGAGCGCGGAAGAGTTTTTGTGCTTGGGGCTTGTCATTGCCTTCCTATAATATTCCCCAATGAGCGACACAAACGCCTCATTTCAGGCCGACGAGCCATTCTTCCAGGCGCTGCTGACACCGCACCGGTCGCTGGGCAAGACCGGCTTTGCCATCCTGATGGGCGCACTGCTGTTCGGGTGGCTGGTGACCGGAGCGTTCTTTCTGTCGCGCGGCGCCTGGCCGGTGTTCGGCTTCTTCGGCCTCGACGTGATCGCCGTCTATATCGCCTTCCGTGCCAATTATCGCGCCGCCCGGGCTCGCGAGGAGGTGTCGGTGTCGCGCACCAGCCTCGATATCCGCAAGACTGCCCCGTCGGGCAAATCGGAATCACACCGCTTCAATCCGTTCTGGGCACGCTTTTCGATCGCCCGCCACGCCGAGATCGGCATCACCAGAATGGCGGTCGAGGCGCAAGGAAAAACCGTCTCGATCGGCGCCTTTCTCAACCCCGACGACCGCGAGAGTTTTGCCACCGCATTTTCGCGCGCTCTGGCGACCGCCAAGGCGCGCTGAGCCAGCGTTTCAGAACCGATAGCGCAACAGCCTGCCGATCTTGCGCAATGCTGGAATGTATTTCCAAAGGCGAACAAACAGTTTCGCGAGCCAGCGCATGCGAGCGGCATGTTCCGGCTTATAGGCAGGGATGTCCTCGATGAACCGCAGCTTCGGAACGGCTCGCTCCAATTCATGCGGGTTCTCAATGCTCCAATGGACCTCGGCGCCGGTGGCGCGGAAGGAGGAATTGAGGCGAATGATCTTCAGGCCCAGGCGACTATAGGCATCGAAAACCAGTTCGCCGCTCGAAAGATGTCCCACCAAACGAGAAAACAGTTGCTGCCCGTCCTCGGCGGCCAGGTAGGGAGTCAGGCCTTCCGCCACGACTATGGCCGGGCGATCCCGAGGTACTTCATTCAGCCATCCAGGTTCGGTGAGCGACGAAGCGATCAGGTGGTAGCGATCCCGCACGGGATAGAGCCTGCGCCTGAGGTCGATGACTTCGGGATAGTCGACGTCGAACCAGTCCACGCCGGCTGGCGGGTCGATACGGAATATGCGCGTGTCGAGCCCACACCCCAGATGCAGCACGATGGCGTCAGGATTTCGGGCGAGAAAGTCCTGAACGCAGACGTCCAGCGTCTTTGCCCTGATTGCCAGACCGATGCCGAGATTGTTGTCGACCTTGAGCCGTGAGAAATCATAGTCGATGTTGCGCACCGCCTCATCGGCAAAGTAGTCCCTGAGCAGCGAATTGGGCAGCCGGCTCTCCAGCGCCTTGCCGTAAAGTGTCAAAAGCAAAGTCTCCTTTGCCCCGGTCAGGTTTACTTTTTCACCAGCCACGACCGTCCTCCCCATTCAAAGCCAGCTCTATCTGGGTACATGCTGCGGGAAAGCAAGTTTCGGGTGGTGATCGCCGCCGCGAAGGACGATATTCGCACGCAAGGAGATACTGCCATGAACGCCCAAATGCCTCTCAAAACGACAGCAATCCTTCAGAAAGACATCACCCCTGAAGGCGGTGACTACGAAATCGTCCGTCGTGCCATCGAAAAGATCAGCCTCGACTATCGCGACCAGCCTTCGCTGGAAGTGCTGGCCGAGGAGGTCGGCGAGACGCCGACCGGGCTGCAGAAGCTGTTCACCCGCTGGGCCGGCTTGTCGCCCAAGGCTTTTCTGCAGGCCGTTACCCTCGATCATGCGCGCAAGCTGCTCGATGCCGGCATGCCGCTGCTTGAAACCTCGTTCGAGCTCGGCATGTCCGGTCCAGGCCGGCTGCACGATCTGTTCGTCACCCACGAAGCGATGTCGCCGGGCGATTACAAGACGCGCGGCGCCGGGCTCACCATCCGCTACGGCTACCATATCTCGCCTTTCGGCATCGCCCTGATCATGGTGACCGACCGCGGCCTCGCCGGCCTCGCCTTCAACGACCCGGGCGGCGAGCGTGCGGCCTTTGCCGACATGTCCAGCCGCTGGCCGAACGCTAGCTATGTCGAGGACATGGCTGCAACGGCGCCCTATGCCGCGCGCATTTTCGATCCGACGCTGTGGCGCGCCGACCAGCCGCTCCGCGTCGTCATGATCGGCACCGACTTCCAGGTCCGCGTCTGGGAAGCCTTGCTGCGTATTCCGATGGGCCAGGCCTGCACCTATTCCTCGATCGCCGCGCGCATCGGCGCACCGAGCGCCAGCCGGGCTGTCGGTGCCGCGGTCGGCGCCAATCCGATGTCCTTCGTCGTCCCGTGCCACCGGGCTCTCGGCAAGTCCGGTGCGCTCACCGGCTACCATTGGGGCCTGACCCGCAAACGCGCCATCCTCGGCTGGGAGGCGGGACAGGTCTCTTCGTGAATAGCCAAAGAATGGAACGATAGGAGCGATGTAAGGACCGCTGGGGTGACAAGCAGCGATCTTACGGAGTAGCTTCCCGCATGCGTTAGCGGGAGGCACTTCTTGATCGTCGTCATCGGCTCCATCAATCTCGACCTCATCGCCAGTGTCGACCGCTTGCCCGGTCCCGGCGAGACGGTGCGCGGCTCCGGTTTCGCTACTGCCCCCGGCGGCAAGGGCGCCAACCAGGCGCTGGCCGCCGCCCGCGCCGGGGCCAAGGTGCGCATGGTCGGCGCAGTCGGCAAGGACAGCTTCGCCGGCGAGGCTCTGGCGCTGCTGCGCGACAGCAAGATCGACCTGTCCGGCGTCGGCGAGACCTTTGCCTCTACCGGTACTGCGCTGATCATGGTCGGCGCCGACGGCGAGAACGTGATCGCTGTCGTGCCGGGCGCCAATGATTCGGTCGTGCCGGGTGACCTTTCCAAGGCCTTCCTGAAAAACGGCGACGTCGTGCTGCTGCAGCTGGAGATCCCGCTGCAGACCGTCGAGGCAGCACTCGACGCGGCAAGGACGGCCGGCGCGATCACAGTGCTCAACACCGCACCTTTCCACAGCGACGCTGCCGGCTTCCTCGGCAAGGCCGACTATCTCGTCGCCAACGAAACCGAGTTCGACCTCTATGGCGAGGCGCTGTCGTTGAGTGGCCGCGACCGCCCGGCGCGGATGCGCGACTATGCCTCGAGAACCGGCCGCACCATCGTCGTCACGCTTGGCCCGGACGGCGTTCTGGCGGCAACGCCGGACGATCTTCTGATGGTTCCGGCGCTGAAGATCACCCCGCTCGACACGGTCGGCGCCGGCGACACGTTCTGCGGCTATTTTGCAGCCGGGCTGGCAGCCGGCCTGCCGCTCGACCAGGCGCTTGCCCGCGCTGCCGCAGCCGGTTCTCTGGCCTGCCTTAAAGCCGGCGCACAGCCGGCCATCCCGCTGGCCAGGGACGTCGATGCCGCCCTGCAGAAATCCGCAGGCTAAAGCGGGATGACAGCCGTGCGCCCGACCACGAAGCATGCGGTGCCGCCCGCCGGCGACATCTGCCGCCTGTCTGCCGTGGAGCTTGCCGAGAAGATCAGACGCCGGCAACTTTCGGTACGCGCAGTGATCGCGGCATTCCTCGACAGGATCGAGGCGGTGAACCCGCTGGTCAACGCTATCGTTTCATTGCGCGAACATGCCGACATCCTGCGCGAGGCCGACAGCGCTGACGCCCATCTGGCGCGAGGAGGAGATACCGGATCGCTGTTCGGCCTGCCGATCGCGATTAAGGATCTTGCGCTGACAAAAGGCCTGAGAACCACCTTCGGCTCGCCGATCTTCGCCGATTTCGTGCCTGAGGAAGACGATTTCTTCGTCGAGCGCGTCCGCAAGGCCGGCGCGATCATCATCGGCAAGACCAACGTTCCCGAATTCGGGCTCGGCTCCAACACCTACAACACCGTGTTCGGACAGACGCTCAACGCATTCGACCCGGCGCTGACCGCCGGCGGCTCGAGCGGCGGTGCGGCGGTCGCGCTGGCGCTCGACATGGTTCCCGTTGCCGATGGCAGCGATTTTGGCGGCTCGCTTCGCAATCCCGCTGCCTACAACAATGTCTATGGGTTCCGCCCGTCGCAGGGATTGGTGCCGGCTGGCCCTGACCTTGATGTGTTTCATGCGCAAATGGGCGTCGAAGGGCCGATGGGGCGTAACGTGCGCGACATGGCGCTGCTGCTCGACGTGCAGGCCGGCTATCATCCTCGCGCGCCGCTGTCGCATGATAAGCCAGGCTCGTTTCTCCAAGGGGTGGAAACGCCGGCGGCCGGAGGGCGTATCGCCTGGCTCGGCGATCTCGACGGTCATCTGCCGGTCGAAGCAGGCATTCTACAGCTTTGCGAGGCAGCACTCGGCCGGTTCGCGGATGTGTCCTTCGAGGCCGAGCCGCTGATGCCGGAATTCGACTTCGAAGCGCTGTGGCAGGCCTTTGTAACGCTTCGGCAGGCGAGCAGCGGTTGTGCGCTCAAGGTGCACTACGATGATCCCTTGAAACGCAGTCTGCTGAAGCCGGAGGCCGTGTGGGAGGTGGAACATGCGCTTCGCCTCACCGCGCCGCAAATCCATGCGGCAACTGTGAGGCGCTCGTCCTGGCATCGAATGCTGCTGTCGCTCTTCGAGCGTTTCGACCTGATTGCGCTGCCAGCCGCACAGGTCTTTCCCTTCGACGTCGCCACCCTCTGGCCAAGGGAAGTGGCCGGGCGTGCCATGGACAGCTATCACCGCTGGATGCAGGTCTCAGCGCTCGCCACGCTGGGCGGCTGCCCGGCGATCAATGTGCCGGCGGGCTTCGACTCCAGGGGCAGGCCAATGGGCATGCAATTGATCGGGCGGCCGCGCGGTGACCCCTCCGTGCTGAGGGCGGCTGCCGCCTATGAGGCAACGCTGCCATGGCAGGCCGGCGCCTGCTGAAATCAGCTCCGCATTGTCGGCGCTTCGCCGACTTGCACGCAACTCATCGCCATGCATTGATCGCGACAGCACGCCGCACGAGCGGCATTCTGCGGAGGGAAAAATGTCGCTGGAACTCTACGCCACCTATGTCGTCGCCTGCATCGTCATCGTCCTGGTGCCGGGCCCGACGGTGACGCTGATCATTGCCAACAGCATACGCCACGGCTCGCGCGCCGGGCTCGCCAATGTCGCCGGCACCCAGGCCGGGCTGGCCATCATGATTGCCATTGTCGGCATCGGATTGACTTCGCTGATCGCCGGCATGGGACATTGGTTCGAGTGGGTCAGGCTGATTGGCGCTGCCTACCTGATCTGGATGGGCGTGCAGATGTTCCGCTCGAAAGGCAAGCTGAACGCCGATGGATCGGCAAAAAAACCGCGCGGTGGCTTTTTCCTGCAAGGCCTGCTGGTAGCAATCAGCAATCCAAAGACGCTGGTGTTCTTCGGCGCCTTCTTTCCGCAGTTCATCGCGCCTGAAGGCAATTACGCGTTACAGATCGGCGTCATGGGTCTCACCGCCATGATCTTCGCCGCAGTGTCGGATTCGACCTACGCGCTGGCCGCCGGCCGCGCCGGGCGCCTGCTGTCGGCCGGCCGCGTCAAGCTGCTGTCGCGGATCAGCGGCAGCTTCCTGGTCGGCGGCGGCCTGTGGCTGGCATTTTCCAAGGCGAAGTAACGGCACCTTTCCCTTCTCCCCTTGTGGAGAAGGTGGCCGAGCGAAGCTCGGTTGGATGAGGGGTGTTCCAGCTTGGCAATGACGGCACTCCGCCCAACCCATCAAGGGGGGATGAAAGACGGCCCTTAAAGCCGCCCCAGCCTTTCCAGCAACAGCTCGAAAAACGCATCGTGGTCGATGTCACGCATCACCATGGCGTTCTTCGGCCGCTTGGTCACGCCCCACCAGTCGATCACGGTCATGCCCATGGTAAGTTCTGATGCGGTTTCCACAGTGACATTGCAGTTGCGGCCCTTGAACAACTTCGGCTTCAACAGGTAGGCGATGACGCAAGGATCGTGTAGCGGGCCGCCGTCGGTGCCGTATTTTTCCTCGTCGAAACGTTCGAAGAATTCCAGCATGTCCGCGGTGGCCGTGCCGACCCGGGTGCCGAGCTTGCGGAAGGCCTTCGTGCGCTTGGCGGTGGTCAGCGCCTTGTGGGTGACGTCCAGCGGCATCATGACGATCGGAATGCCGGATTTGAACACGACATCGGCGGCGTGCGGGTCGACATAGATGTTGAATTCGGCGGTCGGCGTGACATTGCCGCCCTCGAAGAAGCCGCCACCCATCAGCACGATCTCCTTGATGCGCGGTGCGATCTTGGGCTCGCGGATCAGCGCCAGCGCAACATTGGTGAGCGGCCCGAGCGCGCACAGCGTGATCGTGCCGCTCTCCTCCCTCATCAGCGTCTCGACGATGAAATCGACCGCATACTCGTCCTGCAGCTTCATCTTTGGTTCGGGCAGTTGCGGTCCGTTGAGGCCGGTCTTGCCATGCACTTCCTCGGCGGTGACGAGTTCGCGCGCCAGTGGCCGGATGGCGCCTGCATAGACCTTGACGTCCGTCCGGCCGGCCAGTTCGCAGATCTTGCGGGCGTTTTTTTCGGTAAGTTTCAGCGGCACGTTGCCGGCCACCGCGGTGATGCCGACGATCTCCAGCTCGGTGCTGCCGAGCGCCAGCAATATGGCGACGGCATCGTCCTGGCCGGGGTCAGTGTCGATGATGATCCTGCGGGATTGGGGCATTTCAATTCCTTGTTTTGGCAAGTCTTTTTGGGCGGGACGTGTGACGGCTTGAAGTCTGCCGGGCGGCGGACCATATCAAGACCATCGGGAAAAATGCCATCCGGGTTTTTCCACTTTATGTCGCTCTTGAGAGGACACTGTAACATGAGCCGAATGACGCCTTTTTCCAGCCCGCTTCTCCTCGGTTTCGATTCCATGGAAAAGACGCTGGAGCGCTTGGCAAAGTCCGGTGACAGCTATCCTCCCTACAACATCGAGCGCCTCAGCGGTGCCGACGGCAAAACCGAAAGGCTGCGTATCACGCTCGCCGTCGCCGGTTTCGCGGAAAGCGATCTCGATGTCACAACGGAGGAGAACCAGTTGGTCGTGCGCGGCCGTCAGAACGACGACACCGAGCGCGAATTTCTCCACCGCGGCATCGCCGCGCGCCAGTTCCAGCGCTGTTTCGTGCTGGCCGACGGCATGCGGGTGATTGCGGCGGAATTGAAGAACGGCCTTCTGTCGATCGATCTCGATCGGCCGGAGTCCGAACGGCTGGTACGAAAAATAAACATATCGGTGAAAGACTGATTTTTGCCGATAGCTCTCATGCGGGATGGCCTTGAGCGGCGTCTCGCGGCAAGGAGGCTTGAAATGACCAGAACTAACGAAAATATCATCATGACCAGCGGCGAGTTCGCCCATCTCGGCGAAGGTTCGGTAGCCTATCTCAGGAAAGTGTCGAGCGACGATCTGCGCGGCCGTTTCCCGGGCCTCGGCGAAATCGCGCCGGGTCTGGAACTGTGGGCCCTGTTTGCCGCCAATGGCCAGCCGATCCTGCTTTCGGACGCTCGCGACCGGGCACTGGCTGGCGCGCTGGAAAACGATCTGACCCCGGTCGCTATCCACTAACGTCGTTATCCACTGACAACGGCGCCATCAACTGACACATATGGCGCAGCGATCTGGTTGAAAACGGACAGGGCCGCACACGGCGGCCCTTCAAGGGATTTAATCAAAACCTCAGGCGGCGTGCGAGGCCTGCGTGTCCGACAGCAGCGCGTGGATGGCCACGGCGTCGCGCGTGCCTCTGATCTTGGCAACCGTGTCGGCATCGCGCAGCACCCGCGCGATGCGCGACAGCGCCTTGAGGTGGTCGGCGCCGGCACCTTCGGGAGCCAAAAGCAGAAACACCAGGTCGACCGGCTGATCATCGAGGGCCTCGAAGTCCACCGGTGTCTCCAGCCGGGCAAAGACGCCGGCGATCCGCTTCACCCCGGCCAGCTTGCCGTGCGGAATGGCGATGCCGTTGCCGACGCCGGTCGAGCCGAGCCGCTCGCGTTGCAGGATGGTGTCGAACACCTCTCGCTCCGGAATGCCGGAAATCGCCGCCGCCCGTTCGGACAGCAATTGCAGCAGCTGCTTTTTGGAGTTCGCCTTCAACGCCGGCATGATTGCCGGAACGCTGACGAGATCGCTCAGATCCATGCTTGAAATCCCTTGTTCGCCTGCCGTCGCCAGTCCCACGCTCGCGTGCGGCTGGTTTTTACCCCTGCGCGACCTTGGCCGTGGACGGGTCGATCCAGCCGATATTCCCGTCCGGCCGGCGATAGACGATATTGAGATGGTCGTTTCCGGCATTGCGGAAGACCAGGACCGGGCTGTCCTTGGTGTCGAGTTCGATCACCGCCGACGCCACCGACATGGTCCGCAGCGTCATGGTCGATTCGGCGACGATGGCCGGCGCGAAATTCTCCGGTATGTCCTCCTCGTCGTCGGCTAGCGGCGCCATCACCGTATAGGCGACGTCGGTGAGCTCGCCGTTGCTATTGCCTGAATTGTGCGACTTCAGCCGGCGCTTGTAGCGCCTGAGGCGCGTTTCCAGACGATCTGCCGCGGTATCGAAGGCAAGCGTTGGATCCTGGGCATCGCCGGTCGCCTGCAGCGAAGCACCGGAGTCCAGCCGGATCATGCAATCGGCCGTGTAGCGCGACCCCGATTTGACGACTACGATTTGCCCTGAAAAGCCCCGATCGAAATATTTCCCGATCACTTCCCCGACACGGTCGTTGATGCGCGTACGGAACGCATCGCCGATATCCATGTGTTTTCCCGATATGCGCAGTGTCATCTGAAAACTGACCTTCCTTGCTCAGGCTTCAAACTGTCCCGAGTTTATACTCGTGGTCCGCGCGCACAAGCTTTTGCGGCGTCACTTGCGCCGATTTTAGATCCGAACTTTCCGGTTGATCACAAGCCGCCTTCTTGGCCGTCCCGTGGCCTACGTCGTGACGGACCATCTCTCGTGCGGGCATCGGCGAACTCAAATCCACTCGCTAGCCCGTCTCATGCGGGCGGGCTTCTAGCCACTTCGTTGCCGCTTGTCAATGAACTGCGAAAGCTGTGGAAATTCCGTCGGAGCTCAACGACCGGCGCTGGCCAAAGCGCGTTTTTCGCGCCGTCGCTGCACCGAAGAGGGTATGTTCATGCCTTCCCGGTATTTGGCCACCGTGCGTCTGGCAATGTCGACCCCGCTTTCCCGCAGCATGTCGACGATGGCATCGTCGGAAAGCACATCGACGGCTTTCTCCTCGTCGATCAGCTGCTTTATGCGGTCGCGCACCGCTTCCGACGAATGCGCATCGCCGCCACCTGACGAAGCGATCGAGGCGGTGAAGAAATAGCGCAGTTCGAACACACCGCGCGGCGTCAGCATGTATTTGTTTGCCGTGACCCGGCTGACCGTTGATTCGTGCATGCCGATGGCGTCCGCCACCGTGCGCAGGTTGAGCGGCTTCAGGTGCCGCACGCCGTGGACGAGAAAAGCGTCCTGCTGGCGCACGATCTCAGAGGCCACCTTGAGAATGGTCTTCGCCCGCTGGTCGAGGCTGCGCGTGAGCCAGTTGGCGTTCTGCAGGCATTCGGCGAGGAAATCCTTTTCCGCCTGGTTTTTCGCATGTGGCGTGACCTGGGCGAAATAGATGTGATCGACCAGCACGCGCGGCAGTGTCTCGGCATTGAGCTCGACCGTCCAGCTGCCGTCATTGGCTGCGCGCACCTCGACGTCGGCCACGATTGCGTCGCTGGCACCGCGCGAAAACGCCATTCCTGGCCGCGGGTCGAGAGCCCGGATCTCGGCCAGCATGTCGAGCAGATCCTCCTCGTCGACACCGCAAATCCGCTTCAGAGTCTGGAAATCGCGCCGTGCCAGGAGTTCGAGATTGGCGATCAGCGCCTTCATCGCCGGATCGAGCCGGTCGCGCACGGCAAGCTGCAGCAACAGGCATTCGGCGAGGTCGCGGGCGAAGATGCCGGCGGGCTCGAATGTCTGGCAGACCGCCAGGACCCTTGCCACCGCCGTAGCGTTCGTGCCGAGGCGGGCCGCGATCTCGGCCATGTCGGCACGCATGTAGCCGGCCTCGTCGAGACCGTCGGCAAGCTCGCTGGCGATCATGCGCGCCGCCGGATCGGCAAAGGCGAGCGCTACCTGCTCGCCGACATGGTCGCGCAGCGTGATGGCAGCCGCCGCCATGTCCGCGACGTCGAAGCCGTCGGAGGAAGAGGTGGAACCGTTGCCGGACGCCGATTTCCATTGCGCCGTCAGGTCGGGCCCGAGCCGCTCGCTCGTACCAGGATCATCGGGAAACAGGTTTTCCAGCGATGTATCGAGCTTTTCCGAGATCGCCTCGGCGCTCCACGCCGTCTCCGCTTCGAACCAGTCGCCGTCGGCAGCCGGTTCCGGTGCAGCGTCGCCCTTCTGCGCCTGGTCGCTGGCGGCGTCCTCCTGCGGTTCGGCACGTTCCAGCAGTGGATTGCGTTCGATCTCGTCGTCGATGAAGCGTTCCAGCTCTAGGTGGGTGAACTGCAGCAGGCGGATCGACTGCATCAGCTGCGGCGTCATCACCAGCGACTGCGACTGTCGTAGCTGTAGTTTTGCCGCCAACGCCATGGTTCGGTTTCAAACGCCCCGTCTACGCACCCGCACTGCTGGAAGGAATTTTCCAGGCCAGCATAGAAACTGGCCCGGCTTTTGCTTGTCAAGGCGAGGAGCGATAAAACTCGCCTGCCAGCGCGTTTTCAGGCAGAAAATTGAAGAAAAAGCTGCTGGACTACGCCGGAAATCCCGTTCGAACCGGAATTTTGCATTTAGAGCGTAAATCCCTCGCCGAGATAAAGCCGCCGCACATCGGCATTTGCGACTATCTCGTCGGCCCGGCCATGGGTCAGCACCTGACCGGCATGGATGATGTAGGCGCGGTCGATCAGGCCAAGTGTCTCGCGGACATTGTGGTCGGTGATCAGCACGCCGATGCCACGTGCCGTCAAGTGGCGCACGAGCTGCTGGATGTCGGCGACGGCGATCGGATCGATGCCGGCGAACGGTTCGTCGAGCAGCATGTAGGCAGGGCGGGTTGCCAACGCACGGGCAATTTCGAGGCGTCGCCGCTCACCACCGGAGAGCGACAGCGACGGAGCCTTGCGCAGATGGCTGATGTGGAATTCCTCGAGCAATTCGTCGAGCAGCCGCTCACGCTCCTTGCGGCTCTTTTCGACCACTTCGAGCACGGCCCGGATGTTTTGCTCGACATTCAGGCCGCGAAAAATCGACGCTTCCTGCGGCAGGTAGCCGATGCCGAGACGGGCGCGGCGATACATCGGCATCGACGTGACGTCGAAACCGTCGATTTCGATGGTGCCTTCATCGACCGGCACTAGGCCGGTCACCATGTAGAAACAGGTCGTCTTGCCGGCGCCGTTGGGGCCGAGCAGCCCAACCGCCTCGCCCGCGCGCACGCCCAGCGTCACGCCGCTGACGACTTTGCGGCCCTTGTAGCTTTTGGTCAGCCCTTTGGCGATCAAGGTTCCCTTGAACTTTGCCGCTTCGACGGTGACCCTGGCCGGTGCCGCAAGTTTGCTGGCGGCGCGCCCTGGAAGACGCGCCAGCAGCGACGATATGCCGGTCATCAGGGTTTCGCTGCTCCAGACTTCGCCGGCGGCGTGATCGACATCATGACGCGGCCGCCGCAAGCGTCGACCTGGGCAAGGCCGCTCTTCATCTGCACGGTAAGCTTGCAGCCGACAAGCACGTTGTCGCCTTGCGAGAGCACGACCTTGCTGCCGGAAAGCACCAGCACTTCGGTCTTCATGTCGAAGGTGCCCCGGTCGCCGGTGGCAACCTGATCGTCCGATTTGATGTAGACCTTATCGTCGACCTCGAGATGGTCGATGTTGGCGGATCCGGTCATTGCCGCGGCACCCGCGGGCTGGGCGCCTTTGGCGGCGCCTGCATCCCTGACGTAATAGACCGTCATTTTGCCGGCCTTGAGCACGGTCGGACCCTGGACGACGTTGACGTTGCCGGTGAAGACGGCGACGCTTTCCGCCTGGCGCACCTCGAGCTTGTCGCTTTCGATCTGGATGGGCTTGTCGCCCGACAGCCTGAGGCCGGACATTTGGCTGGTGGCACTGGATTGCGCCAGCGACGGCGCCGTCCCGAAGGTCAGCCCCAAGGGCAACCCAAGCGTTAACGCCGAGATCGCGGCGAGGCGCCGTGCCGAACTACTGAACCGCATTGGTCTCTCCGCTCTTTGCCTCTGCCGCCTTCAAACTGGCGGGATCGATGTCGACGCGCACCTTGTTCTCGAAAATCAGGACCTTGCCATTGTCCTGGACCGACATCGAATCCGCCCTGATCCGCGACCCGCCGCGGCTGACATCGACGGGTTCGCTTGTCTTCATAGTGCCTTCGGCCATGTCGAGATAGACTGATTTGAATTTTGCCACCACGCCATCCGTGGTCGACACGGTCACGTCGCTGGTCAGGCTGAATGTGTTGCCGTCGCGATCGTAGGTGCCGTGCGCAGCACCGATGGCGGCGGTGTTGTCGGCCGCAATCGGCAGCTTGGCCTTGATACCTTCCAGATCGATGATGCCCTGTTTGCTGACATCCTGTATGGCGCGCAGGGCTGTCATCGAATAGGGCAGGTTCTGCTTGGTGAAGCCGTTGAGCTTGGGATTGGCCATCACCAGCTTGCCATCGGCAAAGGCGCCGCCGTCGGCCTGCACCTCGATTGCAGCGGGTGCCATGAGATAGGAATAGACCGGAAACGCGACCGCGATCACGGCAGCGACCAGCGGTACGGCCAGCTTGAGGATCCGGACCCGGCGCGAATGACGCTGCGCAATGTCAAACGCGTCGACCCGCGCCCGGCCTGCGGCCTTGGGAGCCAACTCCGTCTCGGTGTTGGTCGGTTCGATTGGTCCCGCTAACATGACTGCTTCTTCTAAACCCCTGCCCGCCAGGCCGCCCTATAGGTGGGATGCCGGCGCCCTCAAGCAAGCACAAGCCGAGGAAAACCGCAAAAATGTGACAGCCGCCCCTGTACAACGAAAATGGCCCCAGCGCAGCCTGTACCTCATACCAGATATAGGCGCACAGTGTTAGAGCCTGTGGAACGCGACAGGTTGAGGCTTGCCGCGAATGCCTAAGGCCTTTGTCGCAAGGCCGTCAGGAAACGGTAGCCGGGCGCGAATGGTTGCTTTAAAAGCATCTGCTCCCACCGACTACGAGGCTGACCATGGCATTGAGAGCCGACGACCTGATCGACCGCCGCCGCTTGCGCCGCAAGCTGACATTCTGGCGTATCGCGGCGATTATCGTCGCCGCAGCCGGGCTGATCGCCTTTTCGGCGTGGATATATGGTGACGACTTCACCAGCGCGGCAGTCGACCACATCGCCAAGGTCAAGATCGAAGGTACCATCACCGAAGACGAAGAACTGATCAAGCGGCTGGAGGCCATCCGTCAGTCGCCGCGCGTCAAGGCTGTGATCCTGTCGATCGATTCACCCGGCGGCACCACCGTCGGTGGCGAATCGATCTATGAGGCAGTGCGCAAGCTCGCCGCCGACAAGCCGGTGGTGGCCGAGGTCGGCACGCTCGCGGCTTCGGCGGGCTACATGATCGCCACTGCGGCCGACCATATTGTTGCACGCAAATCCTCGATCGTCGGCTCGATCGGCGTGCTGATCCAGTACCCGGACGTCAGCGGCCTCATGGACAAGCTCGGCGTCAAGCTGGAGGAGGTGAAATCCTCGCCCTTGAAGGCCTCGCCTTCTCCCTTCAAGCCGACCAATGACGATGAGCGCGCCATGGTCCGCAAGCTCATCCTCGACAGCTACGACTGGTTCGTCGGCATCGTCGCCGAGCGCCGCAACATGACCAAACCGGAGGCGCTCGCGCTCGCTGACGGGTCGATCTTCACCGGCCGGCAGGCGGTCACCAACAGATTGATCGACGCGGTGGGCGGCGAAGCCGAAGCGATCGACTGGCTTGCAGGCAAGGGTGTCGATGCCAAGCTCAAGGTGGTGGAATGGAAGGACACGGAAAAACGCGGTGGTTTCCTGTTCTCCAAGGCGATGGCGCAGACCGTCGGCGCTGCGCTTGGCCTGCCCGGCCATGGCGGCGACGTCCTTCACGAAATTGGAGTGGACCGCTTGTTTCTTGACGGTCTCGTTTCCGTCTGGCACCCTTGAGGAACCGCTTGGGACGAGTGAAAAACCAAATAAAATCATTCTGATAATTTCGGCGGCACTGCTTTCACGGGGAGCCTTTTCATGATCAAATCCGAACTTGTTCAGATCATCGCCACGCGTAATCCGCATCTTTTCCTGCGCGACGTCGAAAACATTGTCAGCGCTATCTTCGATGAAATCACCGACGCGCTTGCCGAGGGCAACCGGGTCGAGTTGCGCGGCTTCGGCGCGTTTTCGGTGAAAAACCGCCCTGCCCGCACCGGCCGCAACCCGCGCACCGGCGAATCCGTGGAGGTTGAGGAGAAATGGGTACCGTTCTTCAAGACCGGCAAGGAATTGCGTGAAAGGCTGAACGGAGGCAAATAGGCGCGGCACGCGCCACCGCTCCTGCCTTTTCTTCCGAACGGAAAAACATGTTCAATCGCTTCATTCTCATCGTGGTTTTCGTGCCGCTGGCCGTCATCCTGATTGCGCTGGCCGTCGCGAACCGCGAACCGGTAGCCTTCACACTCGATCCGTTCAATCCCGGCAATCCGGCGCTGACGCTGACCGTGCCGCTCTTCATTTTCCTGTTCCTGGCGCTGGCTATCGGCATGATCGTCGGCAGCCTGGCGACCTGGATCAAGCAGGGCCGCTACCGCATGCTGGCGCGCCAGCGCGGCGCCGAGGCCGAGAACCTGCGCCAGGCGGTCAGCCGCGCGCCCACCGCGTCGCAGAGCCCAGTCTTGCCGAAGCCGACGAACTGAGCCGCGGCTCGGGCCTGAGGCACAACCGGCCTAGTTCTCCACGGAGCCTTTCATGCTGACCATTTCCGCCGCCGAGGTCGACCGCGCGCTGACCTTTTCCGGGCTGGTCGAGACGTTACGCGCCGCCTTTCGCGATGGCGCCGTGCAGCCGGTCAGGCACCATCACACTGTCGAGCGGCCCGATGGCGCCGCCTCGACGCTGCTTTTGATGCCGGCCTGGACCGACTTCAACGCAGCCGGCACCTCGGCCGATGGCCATATCGGCGTCAAGATCGTCACCGTGTCGCCTGACAACAATGCCGTCGGCAAGCCCGCGGTGATGGGGCTTTACCTCTTGCTCGACGGCGCCACAGGCGAGCCTCAGGCCTTGATCGATGGCCAGAGGCTGACACAGTGGCGCACGGCCTGTGCCTCGGCGCTGGCTGCCTCCTATCTGGCCCGCGAGGATGCATCACGGCTGCTGGTGGTCGGCGCCGGCGCGCTGTCGCCGTTTCTCGCCAAGGCACATTCGGCGGTGCGACCAATCAAGACCATCCGTATCTGGAACCGAACGCCTGCCAATGCCGAAAAAGTTGCGGCAAATTTGCGCACCGAAGGTTTTGCGGCGGAAGCCGCCAGCAATCTCGACGCCGAACTTGGCCAGGCCGACATCGTGTCGTCGGCGACCATCACGACCGCGCCGCTGATCAGGGGCGCCCTCCTGCGGCCGGGAACCCATGTCGACCTGGTTGGTGGCTTCACGCCCGACATGCGCGAAAGCGACGACGATGCGATTGCACGCGCCCGCGTCTATGTCGACACCCGCGCCGGCGCCACCAAGGAAGCCGGCGACATCGTCCAGCCGCTGGCCTCCGGTGTGCTGAAGCCGGAAGCGATCATCGCCGACCTGCATGAACTGACGCGCGACGAGAAGAAGGGCCGCCAGAGCCCCGGTGAGATCACGCTGTTCAAATCAGTCGGCGCGGCCCTCGAGGACCTCGCCGCCGGCATCGCCGTCTACAAAGCGCTTAAGCGGCAGTAGGGCAGTAGGGAGCCGCACCAATGGTGCGGCTTCGTGCCAATCATGCTTTCCTATTCACCTACTGCCCTACTCTCCTATTCTTGCAGCCAGTAGACGCGCAGCCGGTGATTGTCGGGATCGAGCGCGACGAAGGTACGACCGAAATCCATGTCGGTCGGCGTCTGCAATATCTTCAGGCCGCGCCCGGCCCAATCGGCATGGGTGGCGTCGACCGCATCGGACGTGTCCAGTGCAAAGACGATCTCGGCGCCGCCGCCCGCTGCCGCGGCAGCCGGCTCCACGGTGTGACGCGACCAGAGGCCGAGCTTGAAGCAGTTGTCGAGCACGAACAGCACGAAGGTCGGCGAGGTCTCGACCGGTTGCCGCCCAAGCAGCGCGCTATAGAAGGCGCCGCTTTGCTCAGGCTTGTCGACATAGAGGATGACGAAATTGGGCGGTGTCATGAATTGCTCTCCAGATGGTTTCGACTGGAGGAGCATAGCGTATGCCACTGCCAGATTCTGGCAGCAGTCTCAACTGAGCAGCAGCCTTAGCTTGGCGTGTCGAGCGTCGCCCGCCATTCTTTGAGCAGCACCTGACGGCGGCGCGGATAGCGCATCTCGGTGGCGTTGAGGCCGGATATCCGATCGGCGCGAAAGTGCCTGAAATCCTGGCGCATCTCGCACCAGGCCGCGACGACGCGCACCTTGTCGAAGAAGCCGAGTGCGAACGGCCAGACGGTGCGCTCGGAGGCAGCGCCGCCGGCGTCGCGATAGACAAAGCTCAGCTTGCGCTCCTCGCGGATGGCCTGCCGCACCACGCCGAGATCGATGCCTTCTGTGACCTCGGTGCGCGACCCGACCAGCAGCGTCGAGGCATCGAGTTCCTCGCGCAAATCGTCCGGCAGCACCGCCGCGATCTTGGCCAGCGCGTCGGTGGCGGCGTTCGCAAGCCGCCAGTCCGGCTGCTTGGCCACCCAGCGCGAACCGAGAACGATCGCCTCGATCTCCTCATCGGTGAACATCAAGGGCGGCAGCATGAAACCTGGCCTGAGCACGTAACCCAGCCCCGCCTCACCCTCGATCGGCGCACCCTGCCCCTGCAGCGTGGCGATATCGCGATAGAGCGTGCGGATCGACACACCCATTTCGCCCGCGAGGCTGCGGCCGCTGACCGGCCGGCGATGCCGGCGCAGGATCTGGATCAGGTCGAGCAGGCGTTCGGCGCGGGACATGGATCGCAACCCGGTTTGATGGATGTCCAATTTGAATGGACGATAGTGCGCCTGCCCTTTCGACGGCAAGCAAGACGATCGCCGACCGGAACGTCTGCGCCCTGACGTCGTTGTCTGGCCATTATGGATATACGCGGTTTTCTGTTGTTCTGGTCGGTTTTGACCGCCATCGTCGCGGCGCTCAGCCTTGGGCCGTCTTTCGCCCATGTGCTGGAATCGGTGCCGCGGCTGACCAGATGGCCGCCTTCGCTCTGGCGTGAAACCACTGTCTTTAACGCTCAGTTCCAATTCTTCGCGATTGTCGGCGCACCGCTGGACCTGGCGGCAATCGTCTGTCCGGGCCTCCTCGCCTGGATGCTGCGCAGCGATCGCCCGGCATTCTGGTGGGTCTTGGCCGCCACCGTGCTCTACCTGATAGCGCTTGGGGCGTGGTTTGCGCTGGTCAAACCGGCAAACGATGTCCTGGCCACCTGGGTACCTGGACCGATCCCGGACAATTTCGAAACTATCCGGAGCCGCTGGGAAACCGGCCATATGGTCGTCACCGGCTTCAAGGCCGTTGGTTTCATAGCGCTCGCAATCGGCCTGCTGTCGATCAGGCGCGGCTGATCCGGCTGCGCACGTCGGCAGCCCTTTTGTTGCGCCGGTCAATGTGCTGTGGCAGAAGCGGCCAAGCCGCCGTCCGGAGATGCGCCTTCTTGAAACCTTTTCGCGACAGACGCCGCGATAGCCGACCGCCCGCAAAAGGCGGGGCGGAGCATGTCCGGCGGCGCGACGCCAGCCCAACCGCCGGTCCGGAGCCTAGACCGCAAGACCGGTCCGAGCCAAAAGCCGCGCCGCGCATGCTCTCGCGCCGCGATGGCGCGCTGCCTGCCGAACATTTGCCGCTGATCCTCGAAGTCGGCCCCAATCAGGACTACGCGCTGCTAGACAGTGGTGCCGGAGAAAAACTCGAGCAATACGGCCCCTACCGCATCGTTCGGCCGGAGGGCCAGGCGATCTGGCAAAAGGCATTGGCGGCCAGGGACTGGGAACGCGCCGACGCCATTTTCACCGGCGATACCGACGAGGAAGGCATCGGCCGCTGGCGCTTCCCCAAGACGCCGCTCGGCGAGACCTGGCCGATGAAGCATGACGGCATCGACTATCTCGGCCGCTTCACTTCGTTTCGCCATGTCGGCGTCTTTCCCGAGCAGGCCTCGCACTGGGACCACATGGCCGGACTGATCGCGGCGGCAAAACGGCCGGTGAAGGTGCTGAACCTGTTCGGTTACACCGGCCTTGCCTCCCTGGTGGCGGCGCATGCCGGCGCCGAGGTCACCCATGTCGATGCTTCCAAGAAGGCGATCGGCTGGGCACGCGAAAACCAGGAGATGGCTGGGCTGTCGCAAAAGCCGATCCGCTGGATCGTCGACGATGCCGTGAAATTCGCCGAACGCGAGGAGCGCCGCGGCAGCCGCTACGACATCATCCTGTTCGACCCGCCCGCCTATGGCCGCGGACCGAAAGGCGAGGTCTGGCAGTTGTTCGAGGACCTGCCGGCGCTGACCGACATCTGCCGCGCGATCCTGACGCCGAAGCCGCTCGCCGTGGTACTGACCGCCTATTCGATCCGCGCCTCTTTTTTCGCGATCCATGCCCTGATGCGCGACACCTTCGCCGGCATGGGCGGCACGGTCGAGTCGGGCGAATTGATCATCCGCGAGAAATCTGCCGGTCGGGCGCTTTCGACCTCGCTGTTCTCGCGCTGGGTGGCCTGAATGAGTGCGTACGAACGGCACGCAGGCGCGCCAGGGCAGGTGAAGGAAGTCACCAGCCTCGCCAACCCGCTGATCAAGGACATCAAGGCGCTCGCGCTGAAGAAATTCCGTGACCAGCAGAATGCCTTCATGGCCGAAGGCCTGAAGCTGGTCATCGACGCGCTCGATCTCGGCTGGTCGATCAGGACATTGGTCTTCGCCAAGGCCGGACGTGGCAACGCGGCAGTCGAAAAGGTCGCGGCGCGCACGGTCGCCGCCGGCGGCACGGTACTTGAAGTCTCGGAAAAGGTGCTGGTCGCCATCACCCGCCGTGACAATCCGCAAATGGTCGTCGGCGTGTTCTCGCAGAAATTGCTGTCGCTGAAGGACATCCGCGTCGAGGACAGCGATGTCTGGGTAGCACTCGACCGCGTTCGCGACCCCGGCAATCTCGGCACCGTCATCCGCACGGTCGACGCTGTCGGCGCCAGGGGCGTCATCCTGGTCGGCGAGACCACCGATCCCTTTTCGGTCGAGACGGTGCGCGCCACAATGGGCTCGATCTTCGCCGTGCCCGTCGCCAAGGCGTCGCCCGAGGCTTTTCTCGCCTGGCGAACGAGCTTTCCCGGCCTCGTCGCCGGCACCCATCTGAAGGGTGCGGTCGACTACCGCTCGGTCGATTTTTCAAAAGGCCCGGTGCTTTTGGTGATGGGCAACGAGCAGCAAGGCCTGCCTGACGAGCTTGCCGCAAGCTGCGACAAGCTGCTGCGGATACCGCAGGCCGGCCGCGCCGATTCACTCAACCTTGCGGTGGCCACCGGCGTCATGCTGTTCGAGATCCGGCGCGACGCGCTGAAGCTCGGCCCGGAGGACGCCAGATCGTGACATCTCAAACCGTGAAACTGCAAACCATGAAGTCCTGGAGGCCGTACGCTCTTCTGGTCATCGCCGCGATAGCGCTCGACCAGTGGCTGAAATACCTCGTCGAAACCGGCCTTGCCTTTCAGGAACGGCTCGACCTGCTGCCGTTCCTGGCGCTGTACCGCACCTACAACACCGGCATCGCGTTCTCGCTGTTTTCGTCCTTCGGCGACACCGGCCTGGTGGTCGTCGCGGTTCTGGTGGTCGCTTTCGTGCTCTATCTTGCGGCCCGCACGCCGCCCGGCCACCTGCTTGCCCGCATCGGCTTCGCACTGATCGTCGGCGGCGCGCTCGGCAACCTGATCGATCGCGCAATCTACGGCCATGTCATCGACTATGTCCTGTTCCATACGCCGGTCTGGTCCTTCGCCGTCTTCAACCTCGCCGACGCCTTCATTTCCGTTGGTGCCGTGCTGGTCGTCTTCGATGAGCTCATTGGTTGGCGGCGCGGAATGTCGAGCGATTGACCTCACTCGCCTGGCGCCGCACATTCTGATCTGCAAGCCCGAGGAGAAAACATGCCCGAAACCTTCAAAGCCATCCTCGTTTCGCGCGACGCCGAGAAAAACCAGTCGGTCGCGGTGACCGAGCTTACAGAGGCAGACCTGATGGAGGGCGACGTCACCGTCGCGGTCGAGGCGACGACGGTGAACTACAAGGACGGCCTTGCGATTACCGGCAAGGCGCCGGTAATCCGCCGCTGGCCGCTGGTGCCGGGCATCGATCTCGCCGGCACCGTCATCTCGTCCTCCAATCCTGACTGGCGCAAGGGTGACAAGGTCATATTGAACGGCTGGGGCGTCGGCGAGACGCATTTCGGCGCCTTTGCCGGGCGCGCCCGCGTCAAGGGCGACTGGCTGGTGCCGCTGCCGGACGGAATGAGCCCGCATGATGCGATGGCGATCGGCACCGCCGGCTACACCGCCATGCTTTGCGTCATCGCGCTGGAGCGCCACGGCATCGTGCCCGATCGTGGTCCGGTGGTGGTGACCGGCGCTGCCGGTGGCGTCGGCTCGGTCGCGATCTCGATCCTGTCCAGCCTCGGCTATCACGTCATTGCCTCGACCGGCCGCGCTACCGAAAGCCCCTATCTGATCGACCTCGGCGCCGCGGAAGTGATTTCACGCGACGAGCTTGCCCAGCCGGCAAAACCGCTCGCCAAGGAACGCTGGGCCGGCGGCGTCGATGCCGTCGGCAGCCACACGCTGGCCAACGTTCTGTCGATGACCTCCTATGGCGGCGCCGTCGCCGCTTGCGGCCTCGCCGGCGGCATGGACCTGCCGGCCAGCGTCGCCCCGTTCATCCTGCGCGGTGTCTCGCTGCTCGGCATTGATTCGGTGATGGCACCCAAGGCGGTCCGCCTCGAGGCCTGGCGCCGCATCGGCACCGATCTCGATCACGCAAAGCTTGCCAGTCTGTCGACGAGCATCGGCTTCGACGGCATCATCGGCTCCGCGCATGACATCGTCGAGGGCAAGATCCGCGGCCGTGTGGTGGTGGACATGTGAGCCCCCGGGGAAAAAGAGCGCGACCGCTAAAATTCGAACGATCAATCACAACCTTCGATAAGCTCTGTCTGGCAGGAGTTCCGTATGATTGCGGAACCCGGCATCAGAGCGGCGGAACCAGCCGAACGGGCCGACGGGCCGGCCCCCGAGGCGCCAGCACGGCAGCTTGTCGCCGCGCCACCGCTGGCGCCGGAATTACCCGACGCCAACCGCGAAGGCCTGTCCTTCCTGACGCTGGTCGCCATCGTCGTGCTGGCGGGCCTGTCGCATTTGACCGGAGCGCCGATCTTCATCACCATCGGCCTTTTGGCGACAGCCATGGCCGGGCTCGCCATGCATCTGCGCAACAGGCGCACCGAGCGCCGCGCGGTGGCCCTGCTCGATGCCACCACCGCCCGCAGCCGCGCCGAAATCGAGACGCTGGCCGACCGCATGTGGGAGATGCGGGAGAGCGAGGAGCGCTTTCGCGGTCTGATCGATGCACTCGGCGATCTCGTCGTCCACCGCGACCGCGACGGCCACATCGTCTACGCCAACAAGGTTTTCGCCGACCTTGTCGAAACCGACCAGCGCGAGTTGGCCGGCAAGACCCTGGCCGAACTAGGCATCGATGTCGGAATCGTCCCCGACGCCGCCTTTTCCGACCATGAATGCCTGAGTTCCACCGACGTCGCCATTCGCACGCCGGACGGTCCACGCTGGTTCTCTTGGATCGAGCTGTCGGTGCGCGACAAGGACAGCGGCGCCGTTTCGCATCGCGCCATCGCCCGCGACATCACCGCCCGCAAGCGCGCCGAATCCTCGCTGATCACCGCCCGCGAGCGGGCCGAATATGCGAGCCAGGCCAAATCGCGTTTCCTCGCCACCGTCAGCCACGAGATCCGCACGCCGATGAACGGCATCATGGGCATGGCCCGGCTTCTCGCCGACACTAGCCTTTCGCCCGAGCAGCGGACCTATGTCGGCGCCATCTCGACCTCGGCCAGCGCGCTGCTGGCGCTGATCGAGGACCTGCTCGACTACTCCAAGATCGAGGCCGGCCGCTTCGACCCCGAACCGCAGCCGATGTCGGTGCGTGAGATCGCCGACAATGTCGTCGAGCTTTTGGCGGCGCGGGCTTTTGCCAAGGATATCGGCCTCGGCTGTCATGTCGAACCCGACGTGCCGCAGCTGATCACCGCCGACCCCGGCAGGGTCAGGCAGGTGCTGCTCAACCTCATCGGCAACGCCGTCAAGTTCACCGACAGCGGCGGCGTCCTGGCAAGCATCGCCCGCGTCCGCACCGAAACCACCGACCGCATCCGCTTCACCATCACCGACACCGGCCCCGGTCTGCGCGAGGAGGACATGGAGCGTATCTTCGAGGACTTTGAACAGGCTGACGGCACCTCGACCCGTGCGCATGGCGGTGCCGGCCTCGGTCTTGCCATTTCCAAGCGCCTGGTGACCGCCATGGGCGGCACCATCTCTGTTTCGAGCCGCCTTGGCCAGGGATCTGAATTCGTCTTCGAGATTCCCGCTATTTCCGCCGTCGAGGCGCCGCAGATCCGCGAGAACCCGCTGTCGGGCCGGCATGCGGTGATCGTGTCGAAGAACCCGGTCGAGGCCGAAGCCATCGCCCGCACCATTCGCGCCAATGGCGGCACGGTCGATCTGGCCACCGCCGCCGCCCAGGCCACCGCTTTCGCCGAGGGCTGTGACGTGCTGCTGATCGATGCTGCCATGGAGCAAAGCGACGGCAGGCTGCTCAGGCGCCTGCGCCAGAGCGGATTTGCCGAGTGCGAGGCAGTGACGCTGATCGCGCCGACCGACCGCGGCATGCTTGGCGAGTTCCGTGCCAATGGTTACGCCACCTTCCTGGCGAGGCCGGTGCGCGGCGAGACACTGCTGCGCGTGCTTTTGACCAGCCATGCACCGGTCATCGCCGAGCCGCAACTGCAAAGGCGCGGCGCGCAGGCCGGGCATGCCATTGGCGCCCGCCAGCAGGGCCTGTCGGTGCTGATCGCCGAGGACAACGACATCAATGCCATGCTGGCCCGCGCCACGCTGCTGAAGGCCGGGCATCGCGTGAAAGTGGTCGGCAACGGCAAGGCCGCGGTCGAGGCGGTCATCAGCACCGGCCACAAGCACCGCTACGACGTGGTGCTGATGGACTTGCACATGCCTGTCATGGACGGCCTGGACGCCATCGCCGCCATCCGCCGCCATGAGGAGGAGACCGCGGTGCCGCCGGTGCCGATCATGGTGCTGTCGGCCGACAGCCAGGAAAAGACCCGCCATGCCGTGCTCGCTCACGGTGCCAGCGGCTTCGTCACCAAGCCGCTCGACCCCGATGCCCTGGTTCATGCCGTCGAGGGGCAAGTGGCCGCCTGAGGCACAACATAGACGGTTGATAGATTACCCAGCCGACGAAGTATTGCCCGCAGAGCCGTATCACGGTACTGTCACAATCCTGTTGCACCTACACCGTATCCCCGTGCCAAGAGGGATGGCTCGAAGGAGAATCACTCGTGCATACAGTCATGCCGGAATGTGATGCTCGGCCGAACGCCAGCGGGCCTTTGCTCGTCGGCCGGAACGCCGATGCCGTCATAAAAGGCGCATCGCTCGGCCGCATCGGCAATCTCGAAGTGCGGCTCGCCCGCAACGAGGCCGAGATCGCTGCCGCGCAGGAAGTGCGCTACCGGGTGTTCTACGACGAGCTTGGTGCCAGGAAGGACCTGTTCCAGATGCAGGACCGCCGCGATGCCGATCGCTTCGATCCCCTCTGCGATCATCTGCTTGTGTTCGATACTTCGCTTTCCGGCCCCGAGCATCGCCGCATCGTCGGCACCTACCGCCTGCTGCGGCAGGAGATTGCCGCGGCGGCCGGCGGCTTCTATTCCGAAGGCGAATTCGAGCTGACCAAGCTGATCGCGCGGCATCCCGGCCAGCGTTTCCTCGAGCTCGGCCGCTCCTGTGTTCTGCCGGAATACCGCTCGAAGCGCACCATCGAGGCGCTGTGGCAAGGCATCTGGGCCTATATCAACCATTACGGCATCGGCGTGATGACCGGATGCGCGTCGTTCCACGGCACCGTGCCGGCGGCACATGCGGAGGCGCTGACCTATCTTGCCCACCACTGCCGGACGAATTCATCCTGGGACGTGCGCGCCGTCGCCGGGCGCTATTGTTCCATGGACCTGATGCCGATCGAGGCCGTCAACACCAAGGCGGCGATCGCCGCGATGCCGCCGCTGGTCAAGGGCTATCTGCGCGTCGGCGCGCGCATCGGCGACGGCTGCGTCATCGACCGTGAATTCTCGACGGTCGACGTGTTCGTGGTGATGCCGGTCAAGGAGATCGGTGCCCGCTACGTCAATTATTATGGCGGAGAAGCGCAGCGGTTTGCTGCCTGAGTAGGGCAGTAGGGGAGAGAAGGTAACGGCCGGAGTAGGCAATTGCTCTACTTTATCCGACGTAGCGTTAATCCCTGATCCCCTACTCCCCTAACCTACGCATCCTTCTCAGCTTGCTCATTCACCGGCCCCGGCTCCACCGGCGCTTCGCTCGCCACATGCTTGGGGCCGCCCTTGGCGACGCCGACCATGGCCGGCCGCAGCACACGCTCGCCGATCGAATAGCCGGGCTGCACGACCTGCACGACCGTGTTGGCCGGTACGTCGGGATTGGGCACCTCGAACATCGCCTGGTGGAAATTCGGATCGAATTTCTCGCCCTCGGGCTCAAGCTTCTTCACGCCGTGACGTTCCAGCGCCGACAGCATGGCGCGCTCGGTGATCTCGACGCCGTCGATCAGCGCCTTGAAACCGGCATCGCCCGAAGCCTTGGCCTCCTCCGGGATGGCATCCAGAGCACGGCGCAGATTGTCTGACACTGAAAGCATGTCGCGGGCAAAGTTGGCAACCGCATAGGCACGCGCATCGTGGACGTCGCGGGCGGTGCGGCGGCGCAAATTCTCCATGTCGGCCGCGACGCGCAGCGCGCGATCCTTCAGCTCTTCGTTTTCCTTCAGAAGCCGCACAAGCGCTTCATAGTCGCTGTCGACGCCGCTTTCCCTTGGCTCCGCGGCAGCCTCGGTCTTCTCGGCTTCATCGGGCGCGCGTTCGTCTTTTGCCTGGTCGCTCATCGCCGTTTCCCGTCATTTTCGATGGTGTGGATTTGCGCCCGATATCGAGGTTTGGCGGCCAAAAATCAAGGGGCAAGCGCTACTGCAGCCGCTGCCGCGGCTGGAAGGCGAACAGCGGAGACTTTTCGATTTTAATTCAAACTTTACCGTATCCGACGGCTTTGCTTGCCAGGCTACTACAATGCGGGAACCATTTCTCTCCTGGAGGAGTTTCGAAGCCGACACAGGATTTTGGAAGATGTCCCGCACCAATGGCGAAAAGCACGACGCGCTCGCCGTCGATATCCGGCGCCAGCTCGGCAATGAGACCACCAAGCGCTTCCTGCGCACCCTGCCGGCATTCCGCACGGAGACGGATATTCCCGACCGCCTGAAGAAATTGCTCGACCGCCTGGATGGCATCGAAACCAACATGGTCGCAGGCGGGCGCCGTCGATAGGCGCCGTTGCCGGCGACGCGCCCGGCGACTGTGGCCGGAATTCGTCGCATCGCGCGACATTTACCCGCAGTAACTTTGCGTGATCTTCGTCTTGCGGCAGCGCCCTGCTCCGCCTATGTTTCATGATGAACATGATTTCCCCCGAAGCTGTGGCAAACAGCAAGCGCGCCTGGTTGAAAATCCTGTCGCGCTATAAAAAGCCCGACAGGCGTCGCAGCGCCGTCGAACTCGCCATCACCCTCATTCCCTTCGCCACGCTGTGGGCACTGTCTTCGGCCGCCTATGCCTATGGCCATTGGTGGGGTCTGGTCCTCATCCTTCCGGCAGCCGGCTTTCTGGTGCGGATCTTCATGATCCAGCACGATTGTGGCCACGGTTCCTTTTTTGCCAATCGCTATGCCGACGACTGGATCGGCCGTGTGCTTGGCGTGCTGACGCTGACGCCCTACGATTGCTGGCGCCGCGCCCACGCAACCCATCACGCCAGCGCAGGCAATCTCGACGAGCGCGGCACCGGCGACATCAAGACACTGACCGTCGCTGAATATCGGCAACTGTCGTGGCGGGGCCGGCTCGCCTATCGCCTCTATCGCCATCCGCTGGTGATGTTCGGCCTTGGCCCGATATGGATTTTCATGTTCGAGCAGAGACTGCCCTTGGGCATGATGCGGGGCGGTTTCACCCCCTGGGTGTCGTCGATGTCGACCAACCTCGCCATTGCGGTCATCGCCGCGCTGCTCATCTGGTTCGTTGGCCCCGGCGCGTTTCTGGTCGTGCATCTGCCGATCGTCATCCTCGCCGGATCGGCCGGCATCTGGCTGTTCTATGTCCAGCATCAGTTCGAGGAGACGGAGTGGACAAAGGACTCCGAGTGGGAATTCCAGCACGCTGCCCTGCACGGTTCGTCCTATTACGACCTGCCGCCGGTGCTGAACTGGATCACCGGCAATATCGGCGTCCACCACGTGCACCACCTTTCGGCCAAGGTGCCGTGCTACCGGCTTCCGGAAGTGCTGAGGGACTATCCGGAATTGCGTGAGATCGGCCGCGTCACGCTCCTCGACAGCCTGCGCTGCGTCAAGCTGGCGCTGTGGGACGAGACCCGCAGCAAGCTGGTATCGTTCCGCGAAGCGCGGATGGCCGTGTAGGCGCACCGCCGCACCTAAGGCGCGTCGCGCTCGACCAGCCTCATGCGACGCGCTCTAGGTTCTTGTTTATGCATGCCGTTATCACAAAACCGCTGAACACACTTTTGCGCGACATGCGTTAGGGGTGCGGCAGGCTCCAAATTCCGAGCTTAAGCCGCCTGGCGTTGGTCGCGCATCAGGATCTCGCCTTGGCGGATCTCGGTGCCCAGCACTTTCAGGCATTCGCGCATGAACGCGGCAAGGCCCGGCCAGCCCTTGGCCGACACCAGATTGCCGTCGACATGGGCGCCGGTCGGCGCAACATCGATATAGATGCCGCCGGCCAGCGTGACTTCCGGCTCGCAATATTGCAGTGCCGCGACTTCGCGGCCGCGCACCACGCCGTCGACTGCGATCAGGATCTGCACGCCGTGGCAGATGGTGAAGATCGGCTTTCCCGTCTCATGGAAATGCCGCACCAGCGCCTGCACGCGTTTGTCGATGCGGATATATTCCGGCCCGCGCCCGCCCGCCGCGTAGACGGCATCGTAGTCGGAGGGATTGACCTCGGAAAACGTCTTGTTGAGGATGTAGTCGTGGCCGAGCTTTTCCGTATAGGTCTGGTGGCCCTCGAAGTCGTGCAGCGAGGTCTTCAGGATATCGCCGGCCTTTTTGTCGGGGCAAACGACATGGACGGTATGGCCGACCGCATGCATGGCCTGTTCAAAGACGAAAATCTCGTACTCCTCGCTGAACTCGCCAACGAGCATCAATATCTTCTTGCCAGCCATACCCGGTTCCTCCCTTGTGGCCACATTTATTCTGATCGCGAAATAATGGGCCTATCCTAAGGCGGATAGGCGCAAAATAAAAGGCTGGAATCAGGATGTGGTCCGACCAGATAGGCTTCTGGCCCTCTGGAGGGGATCAGCCGGGGCGCACCCGCCGCCAGGAATATTTCGGGCCTTTGGGCTCCGGCTTCACCGCCGGCTGATAGAACAGCGGCAGTCCGCCTGTGCGGCCTTGCTCGAGCCGCTTCAGCAGCACCGGGTGCGAGATCTCGAATTCGTCGAAGCCGAGGCGCAGCATATGCGGCAGCTGGTCGATAAGCACCTGCCCGGTGGCGCGCATGGCGCCGGTGAAGTGGTAACGGCTGCGCAGCAATTCGCCCTTGGAGAAGGAGCGGCCGTCATTGAACGCAGGAAAGGCCAGCGCCACCAACGACAGCTGGTCGAGCAGGCCGGCGATCTTGTCGAGCTGGTCGCCGGGCTGCAGCAGCACGCCGATGCGTTCCTTCGCCGACCGCCGCACCTCCGGATCAAAGCCGAGAAACGCCTGCAACGGCAGGATGAAACGGCCATTGCCGCCCAGCGCCTCGGCGCTTTCGGCATGAACCCACTCGTCCTCTCGGAACCCATCCGGTGTCCACAGCCGCATGGCGTTTTCGGCTATCAAGTCGCTCATCAAGAAAATTCCCAAGTCCAAAGATTCTAAAGTGCAAAACACCTCAGGGTGCGTTGAGATTCAGGTCAGGCCGAGCCGGAGCCGAAGGCGGACGCGAAGCGACCAAAATGGTGGCTTCCAGGAACCGGAGCGGAGCGTACTCTTGGGTACGTGAGCACCGGAAGCGCAGGAATCCGCCGTTTGCAGGCCGGCTGAATATCAATCTACCCTAAAGTGAGGCGTCAGTCAGCGACCTTTCCAACCCCGACAAGTGGATGCCGCATTCGGTCTTGGCGTGCCCGGCCCAGCGGCCGCTGCGCGCGTCGTCGCCCGGTTGCACCGGCTGCGTGCATGGGAAGCAGCCGATCGACAGATAGCCATAGGCGACCAGCGGGTTTTCACGCAGCGCATGTGCGCGCATGTAGCCGGCCTGGTCCGATGTCGTCCAGTGCGCCAGCGGATTTATGCGGATGCGCGAGCCGACCGCCTCGAACACCGGGAGCGCTGCCCGGGTCGCCGCCTGGAAGCGCTTGCGGCCGGTGAACCAGGCGCGGAACGGCTCGACGCCGCGCGCCAGCGGCTCGACCTTGCGCACCTCGCAGCAGGCGTCGGTGTCGGTCTCGTTCAGATTGCCGGTCGGATCGATCCTTGCCAGCGCCGCATCGTCGGGCCTGATCACCCGGATATCGGTCAGCCCGAAATCGGCGGCCAGCGCGTCACGATAGCCGAGCGTCTCCTCGAAATGCTTGCCGGTGTCGAGAAAGATCACCGGCAGCGTGCGGTCGATCTCGGCGATCATGTGCAGCAGCACCGCCGAATCCGCGCCGAAGGACGAGACGGCGGCGATTTCGCCGTGAAAGAATTCCCGGGTTGACCACTCGATGATCTCCAGCGGCTTCAGATGGCCGTAGAGCGCGTCGAGACCCGCCGCTTGGGCGGCGATGCCGGCCTCGACGTCGACAATACGGTCAAGCGGCCTTGGCTTCGCCAGCATAGAGCGCCTCCTTGAACGGCGCAGGACCGACACGGCGGTAGGCGTCGATGAATCTTTCGTTTCTGTCCAGCCGAAGCCCGAGATAGGTCTCGACGATCTGCTCGATGGCATCGGTGATCTCTTCCGAACTGAAGCCGCGGCCGATGATCTCGCCGACCGAGGTGTTCTCGTCGGCCGAGCCGCCGAGCGTTACCTGGTAGAGCTCGGCGCCTTTCTTCTCGACCCCGAGGATGCCGATATGGCCGACATGGTGATGGCCGCAGGCATTGATGCAGCCGGAAATCTTCAGCTTCAATTCGCCGATCTCGCGCTGGCGCTCCAGTGAGGCGAAGCGCCGCGAGATTTCCTGCGCCACGGGAATCGAGCGCGCCGTCGCCAGCGCGCAATAATCGAGGCCGGGGCAGGAGATGATGTCGCTGATCAGGTTCGAATTGGCCGTCGCCAGCCCGATATCGACAAGCGCGTCATAGACCGCTTTGAGGTCGGCCCGCGCGACATGCGGCAGGATCAGGTTCTGCTCGTGGCTGACGCGCAGCTCGTCGAATGAATATTTTTCGGCAATGTCGGCGACCGCTTCCATCTGGCTGTCGGTGGCATCGCCCGGCGTCTCGCCGATGCCCTTGAGCGAGATGGTCACCGCCGCGTAGTCGGGATGGCGATGGGTGACCACATTCTGGTCCAGCCATTCGGAAAAGCTCTTGGAGTCGAGGCGGGCAAGCTTGACCGCCTCGTCGCCTTCCGGCCGGTCGACAAGCGGAGGCGGCGCGAAATAGGCATCGATGGCGCGGATGTCTTCTTCCGGCAGCCTCAGCTCGGCGTCCTTCAACTCCTGCCATTCGGCCTCGACCTGGCGGGTGATCTCCTCGACGCCGGTCTCATGGACCAGGATCTTGATGCGCGCCTTGAACTTGTTGTCGCGACGGCCGTAGAGGTTATAAACGCGCAGGATCGCCGTGCAGTAGGACAACAGATCCGCTTCGGGCAGGAAATCGCGGATCTTCTTGGCCACCATCGGCGTGCGGCCCTGGCCGCCGCCGACATAGACGGCGAAACCAAGCTCACCGGCGGCGTTCTTCTTCAGGTGCAGGCCGATGTCATGCGTCTGGATGGCGGCGCGGTCGCGCTCGGCGCCGGTCACCGCGATCTTGAATTTTCGCGGCAGGAACGAGAATTCCGGATGCACCGAGGACCATTGCCGCAGGATTTCGGCATAGGGACGCGGATCGGCAACCTCGTCGGCGGCGGCGCCGGCGAAGTGGTCGGCGGTGACGTTGCGAATGCAGTTGCCGCTGGTCTGGATGGCGTGCATCTCGACGCTTGCCAGATCGGCCAGGATCGCCGGGATGTCCGACAGCGCCGGCCAGTTGAACTGGATGTTCTGGCGCGTCGTGAAATGCCCAAAGCCCTTGTCGTATTTGCGGGCGATGTGGCCGAGCATGCGCAGCTGCTTGCTGTTCAGCGTGCCGTAGGGCACCGCGATGCGCAGCATATAGGCATGCAGCTGCAGATAGACGCCGTTCATCAGCCGCAGCGGCCGGAACTGGTCCTCGGTGATCTCGCCGGCAAGGCGCCGCGCGACCTGGTCGCTGAACTCGGCGACGCGGGCCTTGACGAAATCGTGGTCGAACTCATCGTAACGGTACATATTCAGGTCTTTCCGGGCGCGTCCGCCCGTTATTTTCTTCGTTCGAGCATGATCGGGATCATGCTTGTGTCATCTATGCCGCGCGTGCGGCTTGCAGACGGGCCTGCTTGCCCAGATCGTTGCGGGTGGTCGGGCCGGCGGCACGGATCTTTTCGCGCAACCGGACCGCTTCGACCGTTTCGTTGGCCACGGTCACGTCTATCAGGTTGACGTCGACCACTTCGTTGGCGGCGGAGGCCTTGGCGCCGATCGCCTCCAGCCGGTCCTCGGCCGCCTTGTCATGGGCGATGTCGGCATGGTCGATGGTCTCGGCCCAGCCGCCATTGGCGTACCAGACGGCTATGCCGTCGGCGAGGCGGTTCGCGGTCAGGACTTTCATTGGCTCACTCCATGCGCGGCAGACCGGAGCACGCTTTCCTGCCTGTGTGCCGCCAGCGGCTCGGACCGTTCGAAATTGGCGCCGGCGACCGCGTCGCCGATGATGGTCATCACCGGGCCGCTAAGGTCGGCGCGCGCCTCCAACGACGGCAGGTCGGCGAGTGTGCCGTGGAAACGGCGGCGGTTGGCAAGGCTGGCATTCTCGACCACGGCGACGGCCGTATCCGGCGACAGGCCGGCTTCGATCAGCCGGCCGGCGACCTCGGCGGCGACCGAGCGGCCCATATAGACGGCGACCGTCGCGCCGGAAATGGCGAGCTTTGCCCAGTCGGGCAGCGAATTGCCCTTGAGGTCATGGCCGGTGGTGAACACCATCGACGACGACACGCCGCGCAGCGTCAGCGGCAGTTCGAAATCGGCGGCGGCGGCAAAGGCTGCGGTGACGCCCGGAACCACTTCGTAGGCGACGCCGGCATCGCGAAGCGCCGCCATCTCCTCGCCGGCCCGGCCGAACACCAGCGGGTCGCCGGACTTCAGCCGCACGACGCGCTTGCCGGCGTGGCCAAGCTCGACCAGCAGCGCATTGATCTCGGCCTGGCTCTTGGAATGGCAGCCCTTGCGCTTGCCGACCGGCAGGCGCTCCGCATCGCGGCGGCCCATGGCGACGATCGCCTCCGGCACCAGCGCGTCATGGACGATCACGTCGGCTTCCATCAGCAGGCGATGGGCGCGCAGCGTCAAAAGGTCCTCGGCGCCTGGACCGGCGCCTACAAGCGCGATATGGCCCGATGCCGGTTCCTTCGAAAGCAGCAGGCCGACGGCCGCATCATGCGCCTGCGAAAGCTCGCCGGCCTCGACAGCGCGGGCTGGCGCGCCGCCAAAGAAATCGCTCCAGAAGCGGCGGCGGGCATTGCCCTTCGGCAGCAGTCTTTCGGCGGTATCGCGAAACGAGGCGGCGAGCGCTGCGAGCGGACCGAGCGACGGCGACAGCATGCGGTCGATGCGGCTGCGCAGCATCTGCGCCAGCACCGGGCCGGCACCTTCCGTGCCGATGGCAATGGCGACCGGCGCGCGGTTGACCAGCGCCGGCGTGAAGAAATCGCATAGCTCCGGCCGGTCGACGGCATTGACCGGAATGCCCAGCCGGCGCGCATCCCCGGCAACGCGGCGATCGAGCGCCTCGTCGCCGCTGGCGGCAAACACCATCACCGCACCGTTGAGATGTGCTGCATCATAGGCGCTGGCAATGTGGGCGGCCCCCGTCTCGGCGATAAAGGCCAGCAGCTCCGGGCTTGTTTCATCGCTGACGATGCGCAGCACAGCGCTCGACTGCGCGAGCAGCCGCGCCTTGGCCAGCGCTTCCTCTGCGCCGCCGACGATGGCTATGGCTTCGCCCTCGACCCGCATGAAGACGGGAAAGGCATTGAGCTTGGGCGTGGCTTGCGGCATGACGAGCGGAATCCTGGAACCGTTTGTCAGTTCTACGCGGGGGCGCGAAAAACCAGAAGGCACCCACTCGCGCATCGCTTCGTAGCAGGCAATCTCTTTTCTGCAAGCACGAAGGCCAAGAGAAAAATATTCCACATTCAAAGGCGGAGCAGATTGAAGCCGCTGTTGCAGCCCTTGATCCGCTGCCTTTTTAGCGGCCGGAGGAGCTAACCACAAACCAGATTTTTCTAAATTCTATCAATTTAGTAGATTAAGCCGCCGGATGCTGACCGAGCAATCGACGGCGGCCCCGCACTCTCGCCGACCTCTGTCGGAGCACCGGGTCCGAGTGCCGGAACATTCCCGCCTCGGTACGCGTTTGCCCTATGGACCCGGGCCGGTCACACCCCTGCAGCAAAGGCCCGGCGAAAATCAAAAAGGAGCGCCCCATGAGCAACGTCAGACTGAAACGCGGACTGTGGATCGTGGTGGCAGATGGCGAAAAGGCGCTGTTCCTCGAGAACCGTGGAGACGTCCAATATCCCGACCTTCAAGTCGTGCACGAGATGGAGCAGGAAAATCCGGCAACCCGAGAACAAGGCACGGACCGCCCCGGCCGCTACAGCGACGGCCCTTCCGTCCACCGCAGTGCGGTCGAGGACACCGACTGGCACCGTCTCGGCAAGGAGCGTTTTGCCGAAGAGATTGCCGACAGGCTCTACAAGCTCGCGCATCGCGGCACATTCAAGGAGATCGTGCTGATCGCGCCGCCGCCGGTGCTGGGCGACATGCGCAGGAAACTGCACAAGGAGGTCACCGACAAGCTAACGGCCGAAATTCCAAAGACGCTGACCAACCACAGCATACCCGATATCGAGAGCCTGCTGCAGGCGACCTGATCGGGCATCGGCGGCGTGCAATTTCCTTACTAATCCCAGGCTGGGGCAGGTCCTCCCGTGAAGGATAGGGAGAGGGGGTCGCCAGCGCTGGAGGGAGCGCCGACGATTGATAAAACTCAGCCGCTCAAACGTGCTGGCCGCCGTTGATGTGAATTTCCGAGCCGGTCACGTAGGACGCCTGCTGCGAGCACAGGAAGAAAATGATGTCGGCAACTTCCGCCGTGGTGCCCAGCCGCCTCAGCGGGATCGTCTCGACGATTTTTTCCGTGCCCGGCGACAGGATCGCCGTATCGATCTCGCCCGGCGCAATCGCATTGACGCGGATGCCGTGCGGGCCGAAATCATGCGCCATTTCGCGCGTCAGCGAGCCGAGCGCCGCCTTCGATGTCGCATAGGCGGTGCCGGCGAAAGGATGCACGCGGGTGCCGGCGATCGAGGTGACGTTGACGATCGAGCCCTTGGCCGATGCCAGTTCCTTGAACAGACCGCGCGCCAGCATGATCGGGGCGAAGAAATTGACCTGGAAGACGTCGCGCCAGACATGCATCGGCGTGTCGATCGAGTTCATGCGGCTGTTGCCGTCCTTGAGCTTCGGCGAGATACCGGCATTGTTGACCAGCGCGTGCAGCTGCCCGCCATGCGCCTCCAGCCGGTGGCGGATCTCGGATATGGCGATGCCGACATCCTCCTGGTCGGCGAGATCGACCTTGATGTGGTCTTCCGGGCCGGCCGGCCACGGGCAGTCCTCGGCAAATGCCTGGCGCGAGCAGGTGATGACGCGCCAGCCTTCGCGTGAAAAGCGCTTCACCGTGGCATGGCCGATGCCGCGGCTGGCGCCGGTCAGCACGATCGTCTTTCTGGTGTCGAGTTCAGCCATGTCGCTTGTCTCCAGGCGGACATGTAGCGGAACGCGGTCGCGGTTGCGAGGGGGATCAGCCTCAGCCGCCTGTCAGAATATCCAATATCGAGGTCTGCCGCTTCTTGACCGGTCCGCCGACTTCGCCGGGCGGCACCGGGTGCTTGATCGATGCGGTGGCGCTGTCGACGCCCGGCATGGCCAGGCCGCCGGCATCGACCGTCTCGGCAGGACGCACGGGACGCGAGGCCGGCTGGGTAGCTGCTGTTGGCGGCGCCGATTGGCCGACGGAAGCGACCGGCGCCGGCGGCGCCGTATCGGACGGTATCTCGTCCGGCACGATGGTGTCGGGCGGCGTCGACTTCCAGGTTCCAGGCAGCGGCCGCACCGGCACGCCCTCATGCGCGGCGACCATGAACTCGTGCCAGGCCTGCGCCGGTAGCGCGCCGCCGGTGACCTTCTTCATCGCGCTGCCGTCATCGTTGCCGAACCAGACGCCGGTGGTCAGATTGGCTGTATAGCCGATGAACCAGGCGTCGCGCGAATTCTGGCTGGTGCCGGTCTTGCCGGCCGCCGGCCAGGCGAACGCCGCCTTCCTGGCAGTGCCGATCTCGACCGTGCCGGTCATCATCGAGTTCATCATCCCCACGACATCGGGCTTGACGACGCGCGGCGCACCGCCGCCATTGTTTTCGTAGAGCACCTTGCCGTCGCTCGTCGTGACCCGGCGGATGAAATGGATGTCCGGCTTGTAACCGCCATTGGCGAAGGGAACATAGGCCGAGGTCAGTTCCAGCGGCGTCACTTCCGAGGTGCCCAGCGCGATCGAGGTGTTGGCGGTCAGCTCGGACTGAATGCCCATGCGGTGCGCCGCCTCGACCACCGCATTCGGCCCGACTTCCATGGTCAACTGCGCGGCCACCGAGTTCAGTGATTTTGCCAGCGCCGTCGCCAGCGTCACCTTGCCGAAATATTTGCCGCCGTAATTGTCGGGCGTCCAGTTGCCGATCTTGATCGGCGCGTCGTTGCGCACGCTGTCGGGCGTGCGGCCGGATTCCAGCGCCGCCATATAGACGAACGGCTTGAACGCCGAGCCCGGCTGCCGGCGCGCTTCCGAGGCGCGGTCGAACTGGCTGGTCGAATAGTCGTAACCGCCGACCATCGCGCGCACCGCGCCGGAATTGTCGATCGACACCAGCGCGCCCTGGCTGACATTGAGTTTTTTGCCGCTCTGGTCGATCAGCCGGCGGATCGATTGCTCGGCGAGCTTCTGCAGCGTCAGATCGACTGTTGTGTCGACGACGATATCGCGGCGCACGTCGCCGATCAGGTCGGGCAGTTCTTCCATGATGGTGTCGGCGACGTAGTTTTCCGAGCCGGTCCAGTAGGATGGCGCGCGTGTCGCCGGCGCGCTCATCGCCGTGGTCTGCTCCTTAGCGCTGATCTTGCCCTCGTCGCGCATCGCAGCGAGCACCAGCTGCGCGCGCTGCTCGGCCGCCTTCGGGTCGCGCGCTGGCGACAGCCGCGACGGCGCCTTGAGCAGGCCGGCGAGAAGTGCCGCCTCCGACAGCGTGACGTCACGCGCGCTCTTGCCGAAATAACGGCGCGAGGCTGCTTCGACACCATAGGCGCCAGAGCCGAAATAGACCCGGTTGAGGTACATTTCGAGGATCTGGTCCTTCGTATGCTTGTGCTCCAGCCAGAGCGCCAAGAGCACTTCCTGCACCTTGCGTTCCAGCGTGCGGTCCGGCGTCAGGAACAGGTTCTTGGCCAGCTGCTGGGTCAGCGTCGAGCCGCCCTGCGAAAAATGTCCGCCCAGCACATTGGTCACCATGGCCCGGGAAAGGCCGATCGGGTCGATGCCGAAATGCGAATAGAAGCGGCGGTCTTCGATGGCGATGACGGCCTCGGGAATATAGGGCGACATTTCGTGCAGGCCGACGGCCTCGCCGCCGCTCATGCCGCGATTGCCAAGCAGCTGACCGTCGACCGAGACGATCTTGATGTTGGGGGCGCGATCGGGAATGGCCCAGGTGGTGGCCGCCGGCATTTTCGCGCCGTAATAGACGACGATGCCGGCAGTGGCGATGCCGCCCCAGATGGCCAGCACGAAGCACCAGTAGAACAGCCGGCCAAGCACGCCGAACACGCCGCGCCGGCTTTTGCCGCGCCCGCCACGAGACGGCTTGGCCTTGGTCGATTTGCGCTTTGCAGCGGCTTTACGGTTGCTCGGCACGACGCGGTCCTCCTCGCTCACCGAAAAACCGGCCGAAGATCTCGCCCCCGGCGATGCCTCGAAGCTGGGCTCGATGCGGCTGTCTTTCCGGTTCGCCATGCGCTGTGCTGTCTTCCCGATGCCTATGGCGTTCGGGTTGAAGACTAGATGCGGCGATTTAAGGGCGGGTTAAGCCGGGAAAAATCGAAGTAAAGTGTATTCAACCGTTTGCGGAACAGGCGCGGCCCGCGACAGCGCCAAAGCCGGAAATGAAAAACCCGCCTCGGCGGACGGGTCCTTGGAGCCAATGAGCACCATAGCGAGATTAGTAGCATAGCTGCCGGCACAAAGCAAGAACAAAATATGCCTTGCCTCAGAATAATCACTTCAGTTCGGCGGTTGCGACAACCCTCAGTCGTCGGCGTCCGGATCGTCGGAGGCCGGCCGCCAGCTGATTGGCTCGATCTTCCTTTGCGTATGGCCGTCGGTATAGGCCCACCAGCCGGCATCGCTTTCGTCCCAGTCGCCGCCGGCCGCCTTCAGCCGGTCGAGCGAACGGTATTGCGCGATGCTCTCGTTCATCACGCCGTCGCTGTCCTGCCAGTAGACGGTGACCTTGGAACCGTCCTTGGGTGCCGTCTCGATTGGTTTTCGCGCAGCCATTTCAATTCCTCCCGGCCGACGGCGTTAAAGTGCCAGAAGGCCATTAGCTGTGGGCGAAGATGTCCTCTTCATCCCAGCCCATCAGGTCGAGTTTCGCACGCGTCGGCAGGAAGCGGAAGCAGGCATCGGCCTCCCTGGTCCGGTTGTCGCGCGCCAGACGCGCGCTCAGTACGTCGCGCAGTCGGTGCAGATAGAGCACGTCGGAGGCGGCATATTCGAGCTGCTCAGGCGACAGCGTCTCGGCTGCCCAGTCGGATGATTGCTGCGCCTTCGACAGGCCGACCCCGAGAAGCTCGAAGCAGATGTCCTTCAGCCCGTGCCGGTCGGTGTAGGTGCGCGTCAGCCGCGACGCGATCTTGGTGCAGAACACCGGCTCCGGCATGACGCCGAAGGCGTTGTAGAGCACGGCGAGATCGAAGCGGCCGTAATGAAAAAGCTTGGTGATGCTGCGGTTCTTGAGCAGGCTGACGAGGTTCGGCGCCTTCTTCTGGCCGGGCGCAATTTGGATGACGTCGGCCGAGCCGTCGCCCGGCGAGATCTGCACGACGCAGAGCCGGTCGCGATGCGGGTTCAGCCCTAGCGTCTCGGTATCGATGGCGACCGCCCCGACATCGTAATGCAGCAGGCCGGGCAGATCGTTTTTGTGGAAACGTATGTCGCTCATCGTCTTCTCCGGTCGCGGCCCCGTGCAGCGATGCGCGACGGACCGTGCCCGTCCTTGCCGCGATCCGGCGAAAAATCAACAAAAACTTGAGTCTGGCGCAATTTCAGCGTGTCAGCGCCTCGAGAATGCGCGCCCAGGAGCGCTGGCCCTTGTGGAAGGAGCTCATCTCGTACTTCTCGTTCGGCGAGTGGATGCGGTCATCGTCGAGGCCGAAACCGACCAGCAGCGATTCCATGCCGAGATAGGTCTGGAAATCGCCGACCACCGGGATCGAGCCGCCGCCGCCGGTTATTACCGCCGGCTTCGGCCATTCGTCCGACAGCGCCTGCTTGGCCTTGGCCAGGAAGGGCGAGTCGTAGGAAAGCTGGATTGCCGGCGAGCCGCCATGCGGATGAAATTCGACCGAGCAGTCCGCTGGCACGCGCTGCCTGGCAAATGCCTGGAAGGCGGCGCGGATTTTTTCCGGATCCTGTTTGTGGACCAGGCGGAAGGAGACTTTTGCCGAGGCTTGCGCGGCGATCACCGTCTTGAAGCCCTTGCCGGTATAGCCGCCGATAATGCCGTTGAACTCGGCCGTCGGTCGCGCCCAGGTGAGCTCGAGCACCGAGCGGCCCTTTTCGCCGGACGGAATCGACAGGCCAATCGGGCCGAGGAAGGTCTCGGCCGTCTCGCCGAGCGACAGCCACGACTGCAATATCTGCGACGGCGTTTCCTCGACGCCGTCATAAAAACCTGGAATGGTGACGTGACCATCGGCATCGTGGATGTCGGCCAGGATCTTTGCCAGGACGCGGATCGGATTGGCGGCCGCACCGCCATAGAGCCCGGAATGCAGGTCGCGGTCGGCGGCAGTCACCGTGATCTCCTCGCCGACCAGCCCGCGCAGCGAGACGCAGATCGACGGCGTATCACGGTCCCACATGCCGGTGTCGCAGACGAGCGCGAAATCGGCCTTGAGCTCATCCGCATTCGCCTCGAGAAACGGCTTCAGCGACGGCGATCCGGACTCCTCCTCGCCCTCGAACAGGATTGTGATTCGGCACGGCAATCCGCCATGCACCTGCTTCCACGCCCGGCAGGCCTCGACGAAGGTCATCAGCTGGCCCTTGTCGTCGGCCGCGCCGCGGCCGGTGATCACCTTGTGGCCGGGCCCGATCTCCTTGACCGCCGGCGCGAACGGGTCGCTTTCCCACAGCTCGATCGGATCGACCGGCTGGACGTCGTAATGGCCGTAAAACAACAGATGCGGCGCGCCCGCCGGCCCATCGTGATGCGCGACCACCATCGGATGCCCCGGCGTGTCGCGCAAGCTGGCGTCGAAGCCGATCAGCTTGAGCTCGGCGACCAGCCATTCGGCGGCCTTGCGGCAGTCGGCGGCGTAGTCCGGATCGGTGGAGATCGACTTGATGCCGAGCAGGCCGAACAGCCGTTCCAGGCTCTGGTCGAAGTTCTTGTCTAGGCGGTCGAGAACAGGGGAAACTGCGGACATCTGGCGGGCCTTTCGATTCTGGCGGCAAATCTAGAGCCCATGCGGCGAAACGGAAAGCCCGCGACCGTTGGGCCACAGCTTCCTGTCCAACGGCAAAAAAATGCCGCCGTGGTGGAGGGGAACCACGGCGGCCTTTACTCGAAACGATGCGGCAGCCCGGAGAGGGGGGATAGGCTGCCGCAAGTGTCCGGGATAGGCGGGGGACGGGCCTTGCTCCGGACTTCAGCGAAAACTGCCGATGCGTTTTATCTGTGTCTGCGAACGTGGCGATTCAAGGGCACAAAAATTACACTTTTGTAACATAGGCGTGAGCGAACAAAGCTGCGGCCAAGCGCCAGGGCCGGCCAAGCTCGCACGCCATTTGTCAGGGTGTTGCCGGAACCCTTGGCGCAAGCCGCCTTTGGCATGGACCGCGGCGCTGCGCCGCGCTATCCCTCGTGCCATGAAAAAAGGCGATCATCTCTTCCTTGTCGACGGCTCCGGCTACATCTTCCGTGCCTATCACGCGCTGCCGCCGCTGTCCCGCAAGTCCGACGGGCTGCCGACCAGTGCCGTGCTCGGCTTCTGCAACATGGTCTGGAAGCTGACGCAGGACGCCCGCAACACCGATGTCGGCATCGTGCCGACGCATTTCGCCGTGATTTTCGACTATTCGTCGAAGACCTTCCGCAACGACCTCTACCCCGAATACAAGGCCAACCGCTCGGCGCCGCCGGAAGATTTGATCCCGCAATTCGGCCTGATCCGCCAGGCGACCAGGGCCTTCAACCTGCCATGCCTTGAGACGGAAGGCTACGAGGCCGACGATTTGATCGCCACCTATTGCCGGCTTGCCGGCGAAGCCGGCGCCGACACCACCATCATCTCCTCTGACAAGGACCTGATGCAACTGGTCGGCCCAACGGTTGCCATGTACGACCCGATGAAGGACCGCCAGATAGGCGTTTCCGAGGTGATCGAGAAATGGGGCGTGCCGCCGGAGAAGATGATCGACCTGCAGGCACTGACCGGCGATTCGGTCGACAATGTGCCCGGCGTGCCCGGCATCGGGCCGAAGACGGCGGCGCAATTGCTCGAACAGTTCGGCGACCTCGACACGCTGCTTGCCCGCGCCGGCGAGATCAAGCAGGACAAGCGGCGCGAATCGATCATCGCCAATGCCGACAAGGCGCGCATTTCGCGTGACCTGGTGAGGTTGAAGAACGACGTGCCGGTGACCGAAGGGCTTGACGAGTTCGTGTTGCATGCGCCGGACGGCCCCAGGCTGATCGGCTTTCTCAAGACCATGGAATTCTCGACGCTGACCCGCCGCGTGGCCGAAGCGACCGGAACCGACGCGGGCGATGTTCCAGCCACTCCCGTCACCATAGAGCGTGCCGATACCGCGCATGGCCCCGATATGGGTTTTGGCCTGCCCGCCGCCGCCGAGAGCGCGCCGCCGCCGGACGAAGCGGCGCTCGAAGCCCCGGCTGCAGCCAAGCAAGGCGACACCCCATCCCTGCTTTCGGCGCTTCGCCTGGAGGCTGCCACCACCCGCAAGATCGACACCAGCGCCTACGCCTGCATCCGCGATGCCGCGACGCTGAAGGTCTGGATCGCCGAGGCGATGGAGAGAGGCATCGTCGCCTTCGACGTTAAGGCCTCCTCGCCCGATCCGATGCGGGCCGAACTGATCGGCCTTGCCATGGCCGTCGCGCCTGGCCATGCCGCCTATGTGCCGCTTGCCCATAAAAACGGCAATGGCGACCTGCTCGGCGGCGGCGCGGTCGAAAACCAGGTCCCGGTCCGCGACGCGCTGGCGTTGCTCAAGCCGCTGCTCGAGGACAAATCCGTCCTCAAGATCGTGCACGACATGAAATACCGCCTAGTCATCATGAGCCGTCACGGCATCGAGATCGGCCCCTATGACGACACCATGCTGATCTCCTACGTGCTCGAGGCCGGCACCCACGGTGGCCACGGCCTGGAGGCGCTGGCCGATAAATGGCTCGGCCACGCGACCATTCCGCTGAAGGAATTGGCCGGTTCGGGAAGAAGCTTCGTCGGCCTCGATCAGGCCGACCTCGGCAAGGCGACGGCTTACGGCGCCGAGCACGCCGACGTCGCGCTCAGGCTCTGGCAGGTGCTGAAGCCACGGCTTGCCGCCAAGGGCCTGGTCTCGGTCTATGAACGGCTGGAACGGCCGCTGGTGCCGGTCTTGGCGCGGATGGAACAGCGCGGCATCTCCGTCGACCGGCAGATTCTGTCGCGGCTCTCCGGCGAACTGGCACAGGGTGCCGCACGGCTCGAGGACGAAATCTACCAGCTGGTCGGCGAACGCATCAACATCGGCTCGCCAAAACAGCTCGGCGACATCCTGTTCGGCAGGATGGGCCTGCCCGGCGGTTCTAAAACCAAGACCGGCCAGTGGTCGACCTCGGCGCAGCTTCTCGAAGACCTCGCCGCCGAAGGCCATGAATTGCCGCGCAAGATCGTCGACTGGCGCCAGCTGACCAAGCTGAAATCGACCTATACCGATGCGCTGCCCGGCTTCATCCATCCCGACACCAAGCGCGTCCACACCTCCTACGCGCTTGCCGCGACGACGACCGGGCGGCTTTCGTCCTCGGATCCCAATCTGCAGAACATTCCGGTGCGCACCGTCGAGGGCCGAAAGATCAGGACGGCCTTCATTGCCGAAAAGGGCAACAAGCTGGTTTCCGCCGACTACAGCCAGATCGAGCTGCGCGTGCTCGCCCACGTCGCCGAAATCCCGCAGCTCAAGCAGGCCTTCGCCGACGGCGCCGACATCCACGCGATCACCGCGTCTGAAATGTTCAACGTGCCGGTCGAGGGCATGCCTTCGGAAGTGCGCCGCCGTGCCAAGGCGATCAATTTCGGCATCATCTACGGCATTTCCGCTTTTGGCCTCGCCAACCAGCTGTCGATCGCGCGCGAGGAAGCCGGCGACTACATCAAGAAATATTTCGAGCGTTTCCCCGGCATCCGCGACTATATCGATGCGACCAAGGCCTATGCCCGCGAGCACGGCTATGTCGAAACCATTTTCGGCCGCCGCATCCACTATCCGGAAATCAGATCGTCAAATCCTTCGGTCCGTGCCTTCAACGAGCGCGCCTCGATCAACGCCCGCCTGCAGGGCACCGCGGCCGACATCATCCGCCGCGCCATGATCCGCATGGACGATGCCCTGGACAAAGCCAGGCTTTCCGCCCGCATGCTGCTGCAGGTGCATGACGAGCTGGTCTTCGAGACCGTCGAAGCCGAGGTCGAGGCGACGATCCCGGTCGTCTGCCACGTCATGGAGAACGCCGCCATGCCGGCGGTGTCGATGTCGGTGCCGCTGCACGTCGACGCCCGCGCCGCCGACAACTGGGAAGAGGCGCATTAGCGTGCGGACGTCCGCGGCCGACCAATTGTAATCTGTAGCGATCTTTCGCGCCCCCTCTGTCCTGCCGACATCAAAAGGTCGCCACCGCTATGTTGCGGCCTAACCGGCCTTCAAGCCGCTTCAGCCAAACACTTCGCACATGTCCCACGAAACTCGATCACCGCCTTCTTGGCGGCGAAGCCGGTCGAACGCACCCATTCGTCGAGCCGGTGGCCGACATCGTGGTCGGAGAACTCGGTCACCTGGCCGCAGGTGTCGCAGATAGCAAACGCCGTCATCGAATGGCTGTGGTCGTGCGGCTCGGCACAGGCGACGAAGGAATTGAGGCTTTCGAGCCTGTGCACGAAGCCGGATTTCACCAGCGTGTCGAGCGCCCGGTAGACCTGCAGCGGCGCGCGAAAACCGCGCTCGCGCAATTGGTCGAGCAAAGTATAGGCGCTGAGCGGTCCGCTGGCGGCCTCGAGTTTCTCGAGCACGCAAAGCTGGTTCTTCGTCAGTACATCCCTTGCCGCCATGATCCCGTTCCAAGCCGCTCCGTGCCGATCGCTGCCATTAGGCATGCAATCCGGCCTCTTCCACTGAGATAGCGACGAACTGCCTTTTTTGCTACTGTTTGTATCGCAGCCGATGGTCGGCAGACCGGCGACGCCATATTCAAAATACTGACATCCTCGGCCAGGCTGGCCGTGCTTGGAAATTCGATCGGGCTTGGGGAAGCAATCATGATCAAAGTGACGCGGCGGACGCTGCTTGCCGGCACGTCCGCGCTGGCCGCTGCCGGCCTGGTGCCGTTTCGGGCATTCGCAGCGGCGCGCACCTACCATGCGCTGCTTGTTGCCTGCACCGATTATCCGAACCTGCCGAAGAAGAACTGGCTGATCGGACCGAAGAACGATGCCGGCCTGGTGCGCGATTACCTCCTGAAGTACACGCCCGCGCAGGTGAAGTTTTCAGCCGAAAACGTCGCGCTGCTCGCCAAGGATGTCGAAGGCGCCAACGGACCGCCGACACATGCGGCGATCAAGGCAGCACTCGCTGACCTTGCCGCCAAGGTCCAGCGTGACGATTTCGTCTACCTGCATTTGTCCGGTCACGGCGCGCAGCAGCCGGCGGCGAACAAGGGCGACGAGACGGACGGCCTCGACGAGATTTTCTTGCCGTCCGACATCGACAAATGGGTCAACCGCGAAACGGGCGTGCCCAATGCGCTGGTCGACAACGAGATCGGCACCGCGCTCGACGCTATCCGCGACAAGGGCGCCTTTATCTGGGCCGTATTCGACTGCTGCCATTCCGGCACTGCGACGCGCGCCGCCGAGGTCGACGATGAGCTGGAACGCAAGGTCGAGTTCGCCGATCTGGTCGGCGGCGACGACGCTGCCAGGGCGGCTGCGGTGAAAGCCTATGACGGGATTGCGTGGGCCGCGCCGCGCGGCTTTGACGAGGACGGGAAGCGCAAGCCGGCCTTCAAGCTGACGCCGACCGGCGCCGAGCCGACCACCAAGGGCAAATTGGTCGCCTTCTACGCGGCGCAGACGGTGGAGACGACGCCCGAGATGCCGCTGCCCAAGGGCGCGGCCGATGCGCCGCGTTTCGGGCTGTTCACCTTCACAATCCTGTCGAAACTGGCCGAGAACCCCAACATCACCTACCGCCAGCTCGGCCAGGCCGTGCTGCAGCAATATTCGGCGGACGGCCGCACCCGGCCGACGCCGCTGTTCGAAGGGGAACTCGACGCCCGCGTCTTCGGCACCGACAAGACAGACGCGGTCATGCAATGGCCGATCGTCATCGAGAACGACAAAGCCACGATCGGCGCCGGACTGCTGCATCGGCTCACCCCTGGCAGCAGGCTCGCAATATTGCCCTCGGCGCTGTCGCCGCTGTCCGACGCGCTTGGCTATCTCCAGGTACAGTCGGCGAAAAACCTGGAAAGCCGGGTCAAGCCGGTCGAGTTCGGTGGCAAGCCGGCGCTCAAGCTGGCCGACATCCCCGCCAATGCCTATGCCCGGCTCGCCGAGCTCGCCGTCGACTACAAGCTCGTGATTGCGCGGCCGGCGGCGACCAAAGGCCTCGAGAAAGAGGCCGCGCTGGCGAACTCGGTTCTCGACGATCTGGCGGCCAGGGAGAACTCAGGCTTCCACATCGCGCTGGTCGAGCCGGGCAAGAGCGCCGATCTGCGTCTCGCCGTGCTGCGCGAGAATGCAATCGCCGGCGCCGCCGAAGATGCCACCGACGCGCCGGCACTGTGGTTCCTACCGGCTTCGGGCGACATGACGCTCAAGGGCGGCAGCAAGCCGCCGCTGATCGTCATTCATCCGGACGGCCGCGAAAAGTTGGTCGATGCCGCGGCCAAGAACCTGACGAAAATCTTCCGCGCCATCGGCCTGTCGCGGCTGGCCGCCGCTTCCGATTATCGGCCGGAAGAGGTCAGCGTCGACTTCCGGATCAAGCGTTTTGACAGCGACACGCTGCAGCCGATCGAACCGTCGACGGTGCCGCGTGTTTCGCCCGACGATCAGGTCCACGTGCTGGCCAGGAATGGTTCGACCAACCTGGTCGACATCAACGTGCTCTATGTCGGCTCCGACTATTCCATCCAGCATTTTCTTGCCGAGCGCCTGACCGAAGGCGCCGTGCTCGAGGAAGGCCTGTTCAAATTCACCGACACCAGCTTCGGCATGGAGCGGATGATCGCCGTCTTGACCGAAGCACCGCCGCAGAGCGAGAAGCAGGATCTGAGTTTCCTGGCGCAAGAGGGCGCTGTCTCTGTAACGCGCGGACTTGGACAACCAAACTTCTCCGATATGCTGGCCGATATCGGCATGGCGCCGGCGACGCGTTCGGCCATGCGGCTCACCGACGACAAGGGGTCGAAGGGCGCCGTGATGATTTTCCCGATGGAGACGGTGCCGCGCGCCTGAGGCGGGGTCAGGTGCCCGGCCGGGCCTCTTGCCTAATCGGCTGATAATGAACATTCTTCGACCGCTGCTGTCGGCGGCCGAACGGAACGGATGAGGGCGTTCGTGAACAGGATCGTATTTTCGTGGCGCGCAACAACCGCCGGTCTTGTCGCCGGGCTGCTGCTGGCCGCCAATGCTTCGGCGGACGAGGCTTGCGGCCTCTGCGCCAGGGAGGTCGTCATCAATTCCGAACTGGCGAGCTGCTTTCTCGACCAGTACGACCAGATCGCCAAATCCGGCAACGCCGCCGTCATCGTCGATCTCAGCAGCTGCACCTCACGCGGCGTGGTCGAACCATTGCCGTCGCCGGGCAAGGCGCAGGTGGCGCCTGACGTGCAGTTCATCGTTTCGCGGGCGCAGCTGGATTGCCTGAAGAAGAAGCTGGAGACGCCGGGCATCGTGCTCGACCCGTCCGCCACCATAGAACTGGACAGCTGCGGATGACGAAAGCGGAGGGCAACGCAACGCAGCAGGCAGTGACGGCGCCGGTGCCGCAAAAGAAGCCGGTGTCGCTGCCGGAAACCGTCGAAGGCCTGCCGTGGGTGAGCAATCACGAGGTCAAGAAGGAGGCGAACCCGTTCACCGATCGCGACTGGCGCATGCTCGTCTATGCCTGGTCCGGATTGCTGGTGCGCCTGGCGATCATCTTCACCTTGATCTTTTCGGTCTACCAGTTCTTGGCGAACCAGGAGCAGAAGCGCGTCGAGCAAACGATGTCGCTGGTCGAGCTCTGGGAAAGCAAGGATTACCAGCAGGCGCAACGGGCCCTCAAGCAACGCCTGGCGGCGCTCAACGCCAAATACGGGAATCTGCTCAGTGCCACTCCGACGCCGACCGAGGAACAGGTGTTCAGACAGCGCATCGGCATCGAAGCGATGAGCGCAACCGGCGGCGACATGCCGCTCGCCGAGTTCAGCGACAATTTCGACCGCATCGTCTATTTCCTCAACCGCCTTTCCTCCTGCGTCGAAGGCGGGCTGTGCTCGCGTGAGGTCGCCGACTCCTATTTCCGCGACTATGCCGCTTCCTTCTGGAGCTATTTTGCCGGCTATATCGACAAGGAGCGCAAGGCCGGGTCACCGACTTTCGCCCAGCCGATCGAGAACTATGTCCGCCAGGCGCCACCCTCAGACCAGCCCAGATAATCCCCGAAAAATGCGAAGCCGGCGACGGAAATGCTCCGCCGCCGCCTTTGATTGGAGCATTTTTGCAGCCGAGTGTGACTACACTTGGCGTCGCAGAAATGCAGCTGAATAGATAACCCGCCCCGATGATCGCGGCGGGAACTCTGCAGGCCTATTTGTACAGGCTGTTGATCCACTGGACGTTGATGGCGTTCAGACGCACGGCGGTGTTGGCATCCGGGCTCTCGGCCACGTTCACGCCGGTGATGACGCGCTGCTTGGAGCCATTGTCATAGGCGTAGACCGAGCTGCCGCTCGATCCCGGATAAGTGTCGCAGTCATACTGGAAATACTCGATGGCGATGTGTTCGGCGAGCACTTCGCAGGTCGCCTTCCACATCGTGCCCATCGGCTTGTCGCCGGGATAGCCGACGATGTTGGCGGTGAAGTCGCCGAGATCCACATAATTGGCATAGCCCAGCCAGCCGAGGTTGGTGCCGACATCCTGCTTCAAGGTGACGATGCCGAGATCCCATGGCACGACCGAGCCGTAAAAGCCCTGATAATTGTCGATGAAGCCCTGGACGATATAGGCGCTTTCATAGGTGAAGGCGCCGAACGGTGCGTCGTCGGCCGTCTTGCCGTTGAGAGCCGGCACGAACAGGATATCGTCCAGCCAGGCCTTGTCTTCGTGGCTGTAGAGACAGTGCGCCGCGGTGAGCACCGTGCGCGGGCCGATCAGCGTCGCCGAGCAGCTGCCATAGCTGCCGCTCTTCGATTTGCCTTCGAGGTAGCCGATCGCGGTGAACGGGTAGGTTTTGGTATTCTTGATCTGCTCCCGGTCGTCCGTCCCGAACACCTGGCGGCCGGCCTCTTCGCCTCCGCTCAGCCCGGAATTCTCGGACTTCTGTCCCTCGGCGGGCGCGTTCATTTCCTTGATGACAAGGTCCTTCAGCGTCTCGTTCGGATCGATCTTGATGTCCTTGCCATCGGCGGAGCGGCCGACGATGCCATAGGATTTGACGGCCGTTGCTTCGTCGGTGAGCGGCGCGGCACGGTTGGCCTCGTCCTCTGTCAGTTTCGGCGGGGCGATCGGTTTCGCCCGGCCAGGCTTGTAATCGCCCGATGTCACGTCACGCATGCTTTCGCCGTTGCCGGCATTGGCGGAACCTGGCTCGGCAGCCAAGGCAGGAACCGCCCACATTGCGGTGGAAAGCAACGCAGACGCAATAATGCACTGTGTCAGTTTTGTCATGGTGAGACTCTCCCAAAAGTCAGCAAGGACTGGATCAAGATATAGAAATATTGTCGAGATCGTGGTGGCGCCGAAAAATGAATTTGGTTGCCGGCGCCTTTACCAGGCCATTATTCAGTGCAGCCAGTTTAGGTCCCCGCCAAAAATGGCCGCAACGGTATACTGCCTAAAATAATCCAACATTGGCAACGACAAATTGCTTCCACATAGCCCGTGGGGGTTATAGATTTGGGCGGGTTTGGCTCGACACCACGATTTAGCAAAAGTGGTACTCGGTTTTGTGACGGATCACGCTCCACATCGGCGCATGATCGGCTCACCGGTCGGTTCCCCTCTCAGTGGATCCCGCGTCTAGGCTGATCTGTCGGAACATCGTCTCAGGGGGCTCGAGGTGAAGATCATCCTTAGGTTCAGACCGATTGCTGCAGCCTCGCTGCTTGCCATCGCGGCGGCCTTGCCGGTCGTCAATTCCGTTCATGCCACGGACGCGGCCGCCCGGCCGGAGGCGGCGATCTCGCCGATGAAACGCGTGGCCGAGGCCAGGGCAAAAGCCAAGGCGGAGAACCCCGGCGGCGCCGATCGCGTCTACGGCGGCAAAGAGGCTGAGAAGGGCGCCTATCCGTTCCAGGTGGCGTTGCTGACCACCGGCAAACTGGACGAAAGTCCGGCCTCGCAGGCGAATGCGCAGTTCTGCGGCGGCAGCCTGATCGCGCCGCAATGGGTGCTGACGGCGGCGCACTGCCTCAACGACGACGGCGAGCCGATTTCGCCTGACGTGGTCACCGTGCTCACCGGCGCCACCGATCTCAGCGAGGGCAAGCGCTACAAGGCGGTAGAAATCATCGTCAACGAGGGCTACAGCGAGCAGACGCTGGACAACGATCTCGGCCTGATCCGGCTGGCCGAGCCGGCCGATGCCCCGGCCATCAAGATTGCCCGTGAGCCGACCCCCGACGCCGGCAAGACCACGGTCACCGGCTGGGGCAAGATGCAGGACGGAACATTTCCCACCGCGCTGATGGTTGCCGACCTGGACCTCCAGCCGAACGCAACCTGCAACAACGGCATCAAGGCGATTTATGCGCGTGATTTGAAGGCTGCGCTCGGCGAGCTCGCCCGCCGCATGCGTTACTCGGAAAGGAGCATCGAGGCGGCCGCCAATGCAATTGCTGCTGATATGGCCGATCCGCTGACCGGCAACATGATCTGCGCCGGCACCGCCAGCGGCGAGCGCGACGCCTGCAATGGCGACAGCGGCGGACCGCTGTTCATGACCGGCGCCGATGGTCCGGTGCAGGTTGGCGTCGTCAGCTGGGGCGAAGGTCCGGCCGACGGCAGCACCGCCTGCGGCCACAAGAACGCCTACGGCATCTACACGCGGCTGGCCAATTACACCGGCTGGATCGAGGAGAAGATGAAGACGGCAGCGCCTGCACCCGCAGCGTCCAAAGCCCTCGGCACGGCCCAGAAGCCAGACACACCCTGACCGGCGTCATTTGCTGAATGACGGGGGGAGCAATCCCGCCGTTTCTGCCCGGAACCTTAGGTTGGGACTAGAACCAGCGATCGCGGCGCTGGTCTGTGGCGGCCAAGGTGAGGCCCAGTAGCGCCCCTAGGGCCGCTCCGAGTATGAATGCGGACGATACTGTGCCGGGATTCTCCTGGACGACCCCGGACACCGTCTGCGCCCTGTTGCGCAGCGCTTGTGCCGTCCGCGAGGCGCGCTCGGCAGCGCTGTCATACCAATCGCCGGCGTCTTCGATCGCCTCTTCCGCGCGTTCGGCCAAGGTCCGATTGATCTTGCTGATCTCGCGCTTCAGCTGCGCGACCTGCTTCTCCAGGGCTTCCTGAGCTTCACGTTGAGTCATCTTCGGTGTTGCGGATTCGTTCGGTTCGTCGGCCATGGTAATCTCCTTTGCTCAGGTTCGGCTCAACGGCCGGCCCGCTATCTAGGTTCCTCCGCAAAACGCATCTGTCCGGTGTTTGTTCGATGAGAGACCGGGTTTTGTCCGGCATGTGTGCGAAATCGGCCTGAACATAGGATCGTTCCGGCGCTCCCCGCGTTGGTGAAAACGCCACAAGGGAGGAACCGTCATGGACAACGATCGGCATGAAAAGATTCGGCAGCGAGCCTATGAAATCTGGATCCGCGAGGGCCGCCCGGATGGCGCGCATGAGCGTCATTGGCAGCAGGCGAAGCAAGAGCTTGGCTATGATGAGACGACGACCGGTCAGGCTGATGATGACGCGGCCGAGCACGGTCCCACTGGAACGATCGCCAGTTCCGACGTTCTGACGGTCGAGGCACTGGCGATGCGCACCGGGATAACCGGTGATCAGGCGCAAGAGTTGATCGACAGGCTTGGCAACGACAGGGCGACGCTCGAGCAAGCCGCGCGGAACATCAAGGCAGCCGAAAGTTAGAGCCTGTTTGAGGAGAAATCTCCAACGTGCCTCTGGCGTGATTCATCGCACGCTCTTAGCGGCGCTCGACACCCTTTGCCGCCAGCATGTCGTCAACGGCTGCCGACATCAGAAATTCCGACAGCTGCCCGGCAGCTTCTGCGTTCGTTGAACCGGCACTGATGCCAATGGCGAAGTCGACGTAACTTTGGAGTTCTGCCGGAAACCGACCGACAAGCACGACCTCGGGAGCGGCCGCGAAAATCGAAGTCACGGGAACGACCCCCAACTCGGCTTCCCCACGGCCCACGGCTTGCGCTGTCTGCCCTCCTGGTATGGCCACCAGCTTGGGCTTCACCTCATCCGCTATCCCCAAACGTTCCAGCAAACCGAAGAAGTAGCCACCGCTGGTTCCTTCACTGGCGTAGGCGATCGATCTGGCGCTCTTCAACGCCTGTTCGAATGCTTCCACGGACGCGATATCGAGCGGTCGACTGCCTGCCTTGGCTGCCACCCCCATTGCTATCCGGCCAAACGCCACCTGGCTCCCCGCCTTGACCTTTCCCGAGGCAGTCAGATCCTGAACCAGGTCCGGATTGGTGATGACGAGGTCAAAAGCTTCCCCAGCTTCAATCTGCTTCTTTACTGTCGGATTGAGCTCCCACCTGACCGCAACCGTGAATCCTGTGGCCGTTTCGAACTGGGGTATGAGGGCTAGGACGGCGGGGCGGACCGCGATAGCGCCAAAAAGCCGGATTTCCTGATTCATCGCCTAACCCCGAATCGGTCTAAACGACCTTCTTGCAATACCCATCCAGCTGCCCGGCCATTCCATGCTCAGCGTCGCGGAAGCCGTCGCTGTTTGGCGACCGGATGCGGTCGTCGCCTACTTCCTCGGCGGCCCCTTGCGCTCGGCCGATGCCGCCCAGAGGTTGATGTCCGACTCGCGGGCAAAGGTGTCGATCTCGGCGAGCTCGGCATCGCTGAAGTCGAGCGCCTCAAGCGCGCCGACGCAATCCTCGACCTGTTCCGGCCGGCTGGCGCCGATCAGCGCCGATGTGACCCTGCCCCTGCGCAGCACCCAGGCCAGCGCCATCTGCGCCAACGTCTGGCCGCGGCGACGGGCGATGACGTTCAGCGCCTCGATATTGGCGATCGATTTGTCGTTGATGAATGCCGGGCGCAGCGACTTGCCCTGGCTGGCGCGGCTGCCATCGGGGATGCCGCCGAGATATTTGTCGGTCAGCATGCCTTGCGCCAGCGGCGAGAACACGATCGAGCCGACGCCAAGCCCCTCCAACGTATCGAGCAGGCCATCATCCTCGACCCAGCGGTTGAGCATCGAATAGCTCGGCTGATGGATCACGCAAGGCGTGCCGAGCTGCTTCAAAATATCGGCGGCCTCGCGGGTGCGCTGCGAATTATAGGAGGAAATGCCGGCATAGAGTGCCTTGCCCGAGCGCACCGCGTGATCGAGTGCGCCCATCGTTTCCTCCAGCGGGGTGTCGGGGTCGAAGCGGTGCGAATAGAAGATGTCGACATAGTCGAGCCCCATCCGCTTCAGGCTCTGGTCGAGGCTGGCCAGCACATATTTGCGGCCGCCCCATTCGCCATAGGGCCCTGCCCACATTTCGTAGCCTGCCTTGGTCGAGATGATCAGCTCGTCGCGATAACTGGCAAAGTCCGTCCGCAGGATCTCGCCGAACGCCCGCTCCGCCGAGCCGGGCGGCGGGCCGTAATTGTTGGCGAGATCGAAATGCGTGATGCCCAGATCGAAGGCCCTGCGCGTGATCGCCTGCTTGGTTCTATGCGGCGTGTCGTCGCCGAAATTGTGCCACAGCCCAAGCGAGATCGCCGGCAGCTTCAGGCCGGACCGCCCGCAGCGATTGTAGACCATCTTTTCGTAGCGGTTTTCGGCGGGAACATAGGGCATGGGAAATCCTCAAATCGAAACGAGCCGACAGCTGCCGCCGCGATGACGGGCAAGTCGAGTCCGGCCCACCCTTAGCCTCTCCCCGCGCAAACGGGGAGAGGCTTTTTGCGGTGCTTGGGAGGTGCGCCGACTACTTGGTTTTCTTCTTCGCCAGCAGCTCCTTCGCCGCCTTGACGCCGAGTGCCGCCGGCCGCTCGCAGCTGGTCTGCATGGCGACGAACTTTCCGGTCTCGCCCGAACGCAACAGGCCGGTCATGACATCGACGGCATGCAGCGCCAGTTCCATCGAGCAGCGGTGCGGCCGGCCTTCTCTGATCGCGATCGCCATGTCGGCCAAACCGGCGGTGCGGTAGTTGGCCATCATGCCTTGCGAATGCATCTCGTTGGGCACGCCGAACGGATGCGGCCATTTCGGCAGCTTCTTCACCGGCTTGGCGGCTTCGGTGTAGCGCACCTCGCCGCCGAAGAAGTTCGGATCCGGCACGAACACCGTGCCCGCCTCGCCATAGAGCTCCATCGGCGCGTGGCCGTGGCTCCAGACATCCCAGCTGGTGTTGAGCGTCACCACGGCGCCGTTCTCGAATTCCAGCACGCCATGGATCGTCGTCGGCGTGGAGACCGGGATCTTTTCGCCGGCGCGCGGCTTCGAGCTGATGATGCGTTCCGTCATCGGGATCGAAGCGAAGGCGGCGACCCGCTTCACCGGCCCGATCAGCTGGATCAGGTTGGTGATGTAATAGGGTCCGATGTCGAGCACCGGCCCGGCGCCCGGCTGGAAGAAGAAGTCCGGATTGGGGTGCCAATGCTCCATGCCATGGCTCATCACATGACAGGTGCCGCTGGTGACCTTGCCGAGCCTGCCGGTGTCGATCAGGTCGCGGACAAGCTGGTGCGCGCCACCGAGGAAGGTGTCGGGGGCAGAGCCGATGCGCAGCCCCTTGCTTTCCGCACGTTTCTTCAGGTCGAGCCCTTCCTTGACCGACAGCACGAAGGGCTTCTCCGAATAGACGTGCTTGCCGGCGTCGAGGATCTGCTTCGACACCTCGTAATGCACCGCCGGAATGGTCAGGTTGACGATGATGTCGATATCGTCGGCCTTGAGCAGCTCCTCGACAGTCTCGGCGCGCAGCTTGAACTCCTTTGCCCGCGCTTTCGCCGCTTCCATGTTGATGTCGGCGCAGGCGCGCATCTCGATGCCGCGAAACAGCGGTGCCAGCGAGAAATACGCCTTCGAGATGTTGCCGCAGCCAATCACGCCGATGCCAAGTTTTGTTGCCATGCTGATGTGCTCCTAATAGGTCTTGGCGGCTGCGATGGAGCGGCGGGCGAAGCGCTCGATGTCGTTGGGATTGTCTTGTTCCATGACGTAGTATTTCGCAGCGCTTTTGGCGCGCAGCGCCTTGATCAGGCCGGGCCAATCGATGGTGCCGTGGCCGACGTCGGACCAGCCGTCCTCGTCGAGGCCTTCGCCCGGCTTGGCCATGTCCTTGACGTGGACGGCAACGATGCGCTTGCCGTGCTTCTCGATCCAGGGCAGCGGATCGACGCCGCCGCGCACCACCCAGGCGACGTCCATCTCCCAGCCGATGTCGGGTGCGGAAGACAGGATATGGTCCTGCGGCACCGAGCCGTCGGCAAGCGCCTTGAATTCGAAATCATGATTGTGCCAGGCAAAACCATAGCCGGCTTTCCTGGCCGTTTCGCCGACCTTGGCCAGGCGTTCGCCGAAGCCGCGCCAGCCGGCCGCGTCGGCCGGCCTGAACTCGGCGTTGAGGAACGGGCAGATGAGCAGCGTCATGCCGAGCGCATCGGCCGTCCTGCGCACGCCGTCGAAATCCTTCTCGAGCGCGTCGATCGAGAAATGCCCGGTCGGCATGGCAAGGCCGTTCTTGTCGAGCTCGGCACGGAACGCCTTGGGATCGTCATAGACGCCGCCGAACCCTTCGACTTGGCTGTAACCAAGCTCGCCCAGCATTTTGAGCACGCCCTCCCAGGGCTGGAAATTGCGGGCGCTGTAAAGTTGGAATGACCAGTTCATCGTCTCTGTCCGTTTCGTGTGGATGGTTAGTTTTTGGGGGGATGAGAGTCTTGGGGGATGAGTCTTGGGGGGAATGGAAGAGTCTTGGGAGGCTAAATCAGGCTCTAGAGGCGGTTACCTGTGGCGGCGTCGAACAGCGAGGCGCGCATCGGGTCGAAACCGATGCCGACCGCCTCGGCGTTGTTTGGCGTGCGCTCGGCTGTCACCCGTACCGTGAAATTCTGGCCGGCGAGTTTCAGCCAGACCAGCGTGTCGGAACCCATGGGCTCGACGACCTCGACATTTGCGGTGGCTGCGAACGGCCATCCCGTGCCGCTGTTGAACGCCACGTGCTCGGGGCGGATGCCGAACACGGCCGGCCCCGGCACCGGGTCCTTCTCGAAAGCATAGGTGGCAAGCGGGATCCGCACATCCTCGACGACGAAGTGCCAGTCGCCATCCGCCTGCTCCAGCCTGCCGTCGAGGAAATTCATTGCCGGCGAGCCGAGGAAGCCGGCGACAAACCGGTTGACCGGCCGGTTATAGATGGTCTGCGGCGCATCGAGTTGCTGGATGACGCCGCCCTTCATCACCGCGATGCGGTCGGCCAGCGTCATCGCCTCGATCTGGTCGTGGGTGACGTAGATCATGGTGTTCTCGAGCTTGCGATGCAGCAGCTTGATCTCGACGCGCAATTCCGCGCGCAGCTTGGCGTCGAGGTTGGAGAGCGGCTCATCGAACAGAAAGACATCGACGTCGCGCACAAGTGCGCGCCCGATCGCCACGCGCTGGCGCTGGCCGCCGGACAGGGCCGCCGGCTTGCGATGCAAGAGCGCTTCGATCTGCAGGATCTCGGCGGCCCGGGCGATGCGCTTGGCGATCTCGTCCTTGGCGAGACCGGCAACGCGCAGTCCGAACGACAGGTTCTTCTCCACCGTCATCTGCGGATAGAGCGCGTAGGACTGGAACACCATGCCGATGCCGCGATCCTTGGGCTCTTCCCAGGTGACGTTCTTGCCCTTGATGAAGATGCGGCCTTCGGAAACGTCGAGCAGCCCGGCAATGCAGTTGAGCAAGGTCGACTTGCCGCAGCCGGACGGGCCGAGCAGCACGATGAACTCGCCTTCGGCGACATCAAGGTTGAGCGTCTGCAGCACCGATATCGCGCCGAAATTCAGCGACAGGTTCTGGATCGAGACGCTGGTGCCGTTTGCCCCCTTGCTGCCGTTTGCCGCAATGCTGCCGTTTGCGTTCATCGCCATCATCCTTTCACCGCGCCGGCGGCGATGCCGCGCACAAACAATTTTCCGGACAGGAAATAGACGATTAGCGGCACCAGGCCGGTCAGGATGGTGGCTGCCATGTTGACGTTGTATTCCTTCACGCCCTGCACCGAGTTGACGATGTTGTTGAGCTGCACCGTCATCGGATAGGTGTCGGGGCGGGTGTAGACGACGCCGAACAGGAAGTCGTTCCAGATGCCGGTCACCTGCAGGATGATGGCGACGACGAAGATCGGCAGCGACATCGGCAGCATGATGCGGAAATAAATGCCCCAGAAGCCGGCGCCGTCGACACGCGCCGCCCGGAACAGCTCCTCCGGCATGGAGGTAAAGTAGTTGCGGAACAAAAGTGTGAGGATCGGCATGCCAAAGATGGAATGGACGATCACCAGGCCGCTGAGGCTGCCGTAAAGGCCGACCTCGCGCAGGATGATGACGATCGGATAGATCATTACCTGATAGGGGATGAAGGCGCCGACGATCAGGATGATGAAGAAAGTGTCGGCGCCTTTGAAGCGCCAGTTGGCAAGCGCATAACCGTTCACCGAGGCGAGCGCGATCGACAGGATCACCGACGGGATGGTGATGCGCACCGAATTCCAGAAGCCACGCGACAGCCCGTCGCAGTTGAGCCCGGTGCAGGCGCTCGACCAGGCCTTGACCCACGGCTCGAAAGTGATCTCCATCGGCGGCGAGAAGATGTTGCCGAGGCGTATCTCGGGCATGCCTTTGAGCGATGTCACCACCATCACGTAGAGCGGCAAAAGATAGTAGAGCGCCACCACGATCAGCGTGCCGTAGAGGAAGATGTTGCGGCGCGAGAATGTGTGGCGCGGCTTCGGCCCGCTCGGCCCGTAGGCTTCGAGGCCGCCGGCGCCGGCAATGGCGGGCAATGAAACGGTATGGTCAGACACGCTTCTTGCCTCCGAACTCGAGATAGGCCCACGGCACGATGACGATGATCACCGACAGCAGCATCATCGTCGAGGCGGCGAACCCCTGGCCGAGGTTCTGGGCGAAGAACATGTAATCATAGACATATTTGGCCGGGACTTCGGAGGCGATGCCGGGCCCGCCGCTGGTCTGGGCGACGACAAGGTCGTAGACGCGAACGATGTTGGAGGCGACGATGACCAGCGTGGTGATGAAGACCGGCCGCATCATCGGTATGATGATGAACAGATAGGTCTTCCAGGTCGGTATCCCGTCGACCCGCGCGGCCTTCCAGATATCCTCGTCGATGCCGCGCAGGCCGGCCAGCATCAGGCACATGATGAGCCCGGTGCCTTGCCAGAGAGCGGCGATCAATATGCCGTAGATGACGATGCTGGAATCATAGAGCGGATTGAAGCTGAAGCTCGTCCAGCCGAGGCTGCGCACCACTGCCTGGACACCGAATTCGGGGTTGAGCAGCCACTGCCAGACCAGACCGGTGACGATGAAGGACAGGGCGAAGGGATAGAGGAAAATGGTCCGGAACGTGTCCTCGAACCGAATCTTCTGGTCGAGCAGGGCTGCAAGCAGGAAGCCGATGACCAACGAGAACACCAGCGACAGCACGCCGTAGATCAGCAGGTTCTCGATCGAGATCAGCCAGCGCGGCGTCGCCCACAGCCGATAGTACTGGTCGAGACCGACGAAGTGCAGCCGCGGCAGCAGCTTGGAATTTGTGAAGGAATACAACACGGTCCAGAGGGTGCCGCCGACAAAAATCACCAGCGCGGTGAAAATCATCGGGATCGAAGCGACTTTCGCATTGAGGTTGCGAAAGAGTTGGCTAGGGCGTTCGCTCTTGCTCATCTGCACAGCCGCGCTGGATCGGGTAAGGGCCGGAGGGTCAAGAGGTCTTGACCCGAGCTCCCGACCCTGCGCTCGCAGGGGCGGGAGTGAGGCGGTTGGTCGATCGCTCAATCGGCCGAACCGACAATGGCGGCGAAGCGCTTCTGCGCATCTTCCACGGTCATGTCCTGCTTGGCGAAGAACTCGGAGAACAGATCCTCCTTCTGCTTCTGCGTATCCTGCGAAAGCAACTGGTCGGTCCAGGGCATGACATTGCCCTTGGCGAGAATTTCGAGCCCCTTCTTCATGCAGTCGTTCGCCGCCTTGAGGTCGACGTCGCCGCGCACCGGCAGCGAACCTTTCTTGAGATTGAAGGCGACCTGCGTCTTGGGATCGAGCAGCGTGTGGGCCAGCACTTCCTGTGCCTTCGATTTTTCGGGATCCTTCAGCAGCGGGAAGTAGAAAGCGTCGCCGCCGGTGGCGATCATCTCGTTGAGACCGAGGCCCGGAAGGCAAGTATAGTCCTTGCCGGCGGTCTGGCCGGCAACCTGGAACTCGCCTTGCGCCCAGTCACCCATGATCTGGCCGCCCGCCTTGCCGGTGATGACCAGATTGGTGGCCTGGTTCCAGTCCTGCACATTGGTGTTCTTCGCCATCTTGCGGGCGTCGTCCGCGGCCTTGAAGACCTTGGCGACTTCGGGCCCGGCGGCGAATTCGGCGTCCTTGTCCTTGTAGACCTTGAGGAAGGCGTCGGTGCCGCCGACCGCCGCAAGCAGCACGTCGAAAGCGCCGGAGGCCTGCCAGGGCTGGCCGCCGACCGCAAGCGGCTGGATGCCTGCCTTTTCCAGCGCGGGCGCCGCAGCGACATATTCATTCCAGTTCTTCGGCACCGGCACGCCGGCCTTTTTGAAGGCGGCGTTCGACAGCCACAGCCACTGCCAGGAGTGGATATTGACCGGCACGCAATAGATCTTGCCGTCGAGGGTACAGCCGTCGAGCAGGCTCTTCGGCTGCACGATTTCCGTCCACTTTTCCTTGGTGGCGAGATCGGTGAGGTCGCGCATCAGCCCGGCCTGCACCAATTCTTCCGCCTGCCGGCCGTGATTGAACTGGGTCGCGCCCATCGGGTCGCCGCCAGTGATGCGGCTGATCATGATCGGCCGCGCCGTGCCGCCGGAACCGGCGATAGCGCCGTCCACCCAGTGATTGCCGGTTGCGTCGAAAGCCTTGGCGAGTTCGGCGACCGCTGCCGCCTCGCCGCCGGAGGTCCACCAATGGGTGACTTCCAGATCCGTCGCGGCCGCCGGGCCGGCAAATTGCAGCGCGACCGTCGCAGCCAGCGCAGCAGTCATGAGTTGGTATCGCATTTCGTTCCTCCCAGAATCTGAAACGTTACAGATTTTCGATACGGCAATTGCTTGAGGCGCGCAACCCCTCAGGCGAAGGTGGCATCAAGTTTTTTCGAAGCGCGAATAAAATCGCGCGGCTCGCTGGCCTGCCGCATCGCAACCAGAGAGGTTGCGCTGCAAAATAGAATGCTGCGACGCCAAAAAGATCGGAAAAGCCCGTTCCAATCGCGGTTCTGCGCCGATTGCAGCGCCGCTCATTCTGCATCTGTCACCAGTGATGTGGCAATGGTCGTGACAATCTGTAACGTTTCAGTATATAGCGGTCTCATTCGGTGAAGGCCGCGGCGTGCCCGCGGCCGGCCGATTGCCGGGCTGTCCGGCAACTGTTATGCGCCTGACGGGGCGGGACGAATGAACAGGCATCAAAAAGAGAAGGCCGACGACGCGTCGGGCCAGGGCCGGCCGACGCTGAAGACGCTCGCCTTCATGACCGGGCTGGGCGTCACCACCGTGTCGCGCGCGCTGAAGGACGCCCCCGAGATCGGCGCCGAGACCAGGCGGCGCGTCCAGCTTGTCGCCAAGCAGATCGGCTATCGCCCCAACCGTGCCGGCGTCCGCCTGCGCACCGGCAAGACCAATGTCATCAGCCTGGTGCTCAACACCGAGCACGAGATCATGAGCTTTGTCTCGGACATCATCTACGGCGTTTCGGAAGTCATCGCCGACACGCCCTACCATTTGATCGTGACGCCCTATTCGCGCTCGCAGGATCCGCTCGACCCGATCCGTTACCTTGTGGAAACCGGTTCAGCCGACGGCGTCATCATTTCGCGCACGCAGCCGAACGATCCGAGGGCCCGCTATATGCTGGAGCGCGGCATCCCCTTTGCCACGCATGGCCGAACCGACATGGGGCTGATCCATCCCTATCACGATTTCGACAATTACGCTTTCGCAGCCGAGGCTGTGCGCCATCTGGCCGGCCTCGGCCGCCGCCGGCTAGCGCTGTTGGCGCCGCCGGTCGAGCTGACCTATCACGGCCACACGCTCGCCGGCTTTGCCGATGCGCTGAGCGAGGTCGGCGCCAGCGAGATCCCGTTCAACACCGTTTCGATCGACCATTCGATCGAGCAGATCAGAATGCGGACGGCGCAGCTGATGCGCCGCGATGTCAGGCCGGACGGGTTCATCAGCAGCGCCGCCGCCGCGACGCTCGCCATCGTCGCCGGCATCGAAGACGCCGGCCTCAAGCTTGGCCGCGATGTCGATGTGGTGTCCAAACAATCGTCGGAGCTTCTGCACCTGTTCCGCAGCGAATTGCTGGTCGTCAACGAAAACTTCCGGCTGGCCGGCGCCGAACTCGCCCGCTCGGTGCTGGGCTGGATCGGCGGCGCCGCACCCGGCACCCTGCAAAGCCTGAGCGAGCCAGGCGAAGTGCAGGCCTATCGCCGCCCCGAGTAGAGCGGTATACGTTCAAATTGAACTGGGCTCCATCTATTTGCCTTCGCCGCATTTCTGCGACGCCAAGTGATTCCACTTGGCTGGAAAATGTGCGCTGCCGACGGCAACCTTGGGACCGAATGCTGTCCGTCCGATATGGGGACGAGATCACCAAAGAGCGGCCGTAGGAGCACGCGGCAGTCACGTTTCGGGACTAAGGGGCTCATCACTCTCCACGATGCAACAGCAGCTTGGACCGGCCATATTTGTTACGAATAGTGTCGATGTCGGATTGATCGCCCCGGCCTCGTCGTTCCAGAAAATGAAGGAGCAACGATATGTCTGAAAAGGAAGTCTTGTCTGTCATCCGGGGCCAGGAAGACGCAACTGCCAAGGGGGACGCCCGCGCCAACGTCGATGCCATGGACCCGGATGTCGTGGTTTTCGATCTGCCGCCGCCGCTTGCCTATAGAGGCGAACAGGCACGCGACATCGAAGGGATAAATGCTTGGTTTGCAACTTGGCGCAACGGCGTCACCGTTCACATGGCTGACCCGCAGCTCATGATCGACGGCGATCTTGCAGTGGCCTTCGGGCTGTCGCGCATGACTGGCATTAAGACGGATGGCACAGAGGTCGACTCCTGGAGCCGGCGAACCATCGTGCTAAGGCGCATCGGCGGTTCTTGGAAAATCATCCACGAACATGCCAGCTTCCCTATGGCAATGGACGGAAGTGGGCGCGCTGTGACGGATCTCTTGCCGTAGTTCCGGAACGCCTAACGTCCTCAACAGGGATGTCGGCTTCACGCGGCAAGGGTTCGTAGGCGAACGGTCGAATTGGCGGCCCGTTGCTGACAGTCAATCTTGGGGCCGAAAGCGGATTGGCAGCTCCGGGCCGCAGATCTTTAATTGCGGACATTTAGGTCGGCGTGGGCATCGTCGTGACCTGACCCGAAGCGGTCACGGGTCCGGTTGAGAGGCAACTGCCGCGAACAAGCGGTAGGGATAGATGGGACTCGCTCGTCAGTGGCGCTGCGCAGGAGAGCCAAGGCGTCGCGCGAGTCATACTCTCAAGAAGCGTGATCTGTGGTATAGAGGCCGGTGAGGGCACGCCGGAGGCGCCGGTCCTACTTGCCTCTGACCTGCGCCTGGCGTGTCGCGAATCTGAACTGAGGCTCAACATGGAGCGGAAGCTCGCTGCCATCCTTGCCATTGATGTTGTCGGTTACTCGGCGCTCATGGAGGTGGATGAAGCGGGCACCTTCGACCGGCTGAAACGGGGCCGCAAAGAGTTGTTCGAGCCGGAAATCGCGACGCGACACGGGCGAATCTTCAAGCTTATGGGAGACGGCCTGCTGGCGGAGTTCGGTAGCGTGGTGGATGCGGTCGAATGCGCGGTCACGCTTCAGCGCGGCATGACGGAACGTAACGCGAGCGTCGCCGAAGACCAGCGCTTCGAAGTTCGGATCGGAATCAACCTTGGGGAAGTGATCGTCGAAGGGGACGATCGCTATGGCGAGGGCGTGAATGTAGCGTCGCGCCTCCAACAACTCGCCGAGCCCGGTGGCATCTGCGTTTCGGAGAAGGTGTCCAAGGAGGTCAGGCAGAAGCTGGCGTTTGCGTTCGAGCCTATGGGCGAGCAGCGGGTGAAGAACATAGCCGAGCCGATATACTGCTATCGCGTCAACCTGCAGCTTCCGAGAGCCGCTCAGGTCGGGCGACTGGCATCGCTGGAATTGCCCGACAAGCCCTCGATCGCGGTCTTGCCTTTCACCAACATGAGCAACGATCCGGAGCAGGAAACCTTTGTCGACGGCTTGACCGAAGACCTGATCACCGACCTATCTCGCTGCCCCGGCCTCTTCGTCATCGCACGCAACTCGACCTTTGCTTACAAAGGGCGGTCGGTCGATGTGCGTTTGGCCGCGCGTGATCTTGGGGTGCGCTATGTGGTTGAAGGCAGCGCCCGGCGCGCCGCGGGGCGCGTGCGCATCAATGCGCAGCTGATCGACGCGATCGGCGGCGATCATATCTGGGCCGAGCGCTACGACAGCAGCCTCGAGGATATCTTTGCAGTGCAGGACGAGGTCACGGCCAAGATCGTCGAAGCCCTGGTCGGCCGATTGGCCGGACAGCCGGCGCGCAAACGGCCGACGAGTCTCGAAGCCTATGACCTCTGTGTACAAGCCCGCGGCGTCAGTTTTCAGACCGGGTTAGGCGCGCAGGAAGCGCGCATGCTGCTGGAGAAGGCGATCAGACTCGATCCCGACTATGCCGAAGCGCATAGCTTGCTGGCCCTCAATCTTTGGCTCGGCTGGCTGTTCTGGAACGAGCCGAAGGAAACCAACCAACCTCGCTCGCTCGCGGAAGCGCAGCAGGCAGTGGCGCTCGACCCTAACGATGCCGGGAACCGGTGGGTGCTGGGCATCATACTTGGTCACGAACGGCGTTTCGCGGAATCGGATGCAGAGTTCGAGGCGACTTTCAAGCTCGATCCCAATCATGCCGATGCCTGGGCGATGCGCTCGGATCTCATCACCTTGAGGGGCGATGCGGTCAAGGGCGTCGAATTCGTGAAGCGGGCGTTGCGGCTCAATCCGCGCCCTCCGGGGTGGTACCATTGGATGGCGGGCCAAGCCTATTATGCGCTCGGCGACTATCAATCCGCGGTCGAGGCTTTACGCAAGCCGGAAACCTACCGCACCACGTCGCGGCGCATGCTTGCGGCAGCCCTCGCGCAGCTCGGACGCCTGGATGAAGCCCGTCAGGAGGCGGAGTTCTTCATGATGAGCAATCCCCATTTCAGCATCAGGCACTGGGCGACATCGCAGCCATTCGACGACGAGGAAGTGCTCCAGCGCTTCGTCGAAGGCTACCGCAAGGCTGGCCTTCCCGACTAAAGAGCGCATCGCTTTGGATCGCCGGCTTGCTCTCGTCAGGACATAGGCTCGTCTTTTGGCTGTGAGGGCAAATGCCCGTGGGTTCCCTCGATCAATGTCCGTTGATGGCGCAACCACGATCTCCAGCGTGATCGCCAGCAAGGTCCGCTTTCAAGAAACTGCGAAGCCGATCTCTACGGCCGAGACCGGGCGCTAACCCGCCGCGCCGCTCCCCCACGGGCCATGGAAAGCACCCTGCCCGTCGATGCGCTCGAAGCCGTGTGCGCCGAAGAAATCGCGCTGCGCCTGGATCAGGTTCGAAGTGCCGCGGCCCTGCCGGTAACTGTCGAAATAGGCAAGTGCGGATGACAGGGCCGGCACCGGCGAGCCGGCTTCGGCCGCCCTTGCCACGACCCGGCGAAGCGACGGATGTGCCTCCTGCATCAACGAGACGAAAGCCGGCGCCATCAACAGGTTGGTGGCCGCACCGCCGGCGCCGAAGGCCTCCGCCATCGTATCCAGCAATTGCGAGCGTATGATGCAGCCGGCCCGCCAGATCTTGGCGATGACCGGCATCGGCAGGTTCCAGTTGAATTCCTTCGACGCGCCGCTCATCACCGCGAAGCCTTGCGCGTAGGCGGCTATCTTGCCGGCAAACAGCGCCAGCTCGAGATCGCCGAGCAGGGCGTCCCTGTCTCGGGAAATCTTGCTCACGCCGCCTCCATAGACCTTTTCGGCGGCCAGCCGCTCGTCCTTGATCGACGACAGCACGCGTGCCGCCACCGCGGCTTCGATCGCGGTGGCCGGAATGCCGAGTTGCTGCGCCTCGATCACCGACCATTTGCCGGTGCCCTTCTGGCCGGCGCGGTCGAGGATGATGTCGACCACCGGTTTGCCGGTCTTGGGATCGTCGGCGGCCAGCACCTTGGCGGTGATCTCGATCAGGTACGAATTGAGCCGGCCCGTGTTCCACTGCGAAAACACCTCGCCGATCTCCTTCGGCCCCATGCCCAGGCCGTCGCGCAGGATGCCGTAGATTTCGGCGATCATTTGCATGTCGGCATATTCGATGCCGTTGTGGATAGTCTTGACGAAATGGCCGGCGCCGTCGGTGCCAAGCCACGCCGCGCAAGGCTCGCCCTTGAACTTGGCCGAGATCGCGGTCAGCACCTTTTCGACGCGCTTCCAGGACTCTTCGGTGCCGCCGACCATGATCGAGGGACCGTGGCGTGCGCCCTCCTCGCCACCGGACACGCCCATGCCGATGAAGGTCAGGCCCGAATCGGTAAGCTCCGAGAAGCGCCGCATCGTATCACGGAAATTGGCGTTGCCGGCGTCGATGACGATATCGTTGGCCGACAGCACGCCGCGCAATGCCGCGATCTGCTCGTCGACCGGCTTGCCGGCCAGCACCATGATGATGATCGGCCGCGGCGGCCGGATCGCGGCGGCCAGTTCTTCGAGGCTGTAGCAGGGCACCACCCTATCCCTGAGCGCGCCGGCATTTTCGACAAAGGCATCGGTGCGCGCCGCCGTGCGGTTGAAGACGGCGATGCGGTGCCCCTTCTCGGCGATGTTGAGCGCCAGGTTGGAGCCCATCGTGCCAAGGCCGATCAGGCCGATTTCGGCTTTTTCCATTGTTTCTTCCCTGCTTTCGGATCTTGTTGCTTTGAGCCCGCGATTGGGTTGGACGCCCATTCTTGATGGCGATGATTGACGGGGGTTCGCGGCCGCGTCAACCGCCTCGTCGAATTGTGTTGCGTGGACCAGCGCTCTCGTCACGGCCTGATGTCGATCGGTGCCTCGATCTTCACCATCTCGAAATCGGAGACCAGGATATCGAGCCGCGCCGTCCACCGGCCGGCGACCGGAATGACGAGATCGTCGACGCGCCAGGTGCCGTCGCCAAGCCTCGTCGCCGGGCGCTTGATGGGTTCGATGCCGGAATCGGGCTTTGACAGCACCAGCGTCACCTGCTTGGCGTCGAGCGGGCCGAAATCGCCGGTCATGATGAAGATCGAAGCGGCAACAGGCCCGGCATGGCCGGGCGCAATACTGAGGTCGGCCATGGCTTGCAGCGTGTGGATATGCACCGACGCCGGCTGTGCCGCGGCGATCGCCAGCGCGCGCGGCGGCGGCGTGAAGCGCCAGCCGGCGGCAACGCCGAAGATCGCCAGCACGATCAGCAGCTCGATAAAGATCGAGCGGGCCAGCCGCCGCTGGACTTCCGTTTCGCCCGCCTCAGCCGGGGCCGTAAGCTTGAAGCGATTGACGGCGGCGAGCGTGAACAGAAAGACGAGCAGCACCAGCTTGAGCAGCAGCAGCCGGCCGTAAGCGGTATGGACCAGCGCCGACGGCGTTTGCACCTGGATGACGGCGAGCACGATGCCGGCTGCCGCAAGCACCGCCACGACGGGCAGGATCGCTCGCGAAAACCGGCGCAGCAATGGCCCGGCTTCGGCCGGCTGCCGTTTCAAGGCAAGACCGAGCGGCGCCAGCGCCCCGGCCCAGACCGCGATACCAGTCCCGTGCAGAAACACCATCGGCCGGGTCAGCCATTGCGGCTCGGCGGCACTGGCATGCCCGCTGGCGGCAAGTGCTGCGCCGACGCCAACCAGTCCGGCCAAGGCGAGCGGCTTTGCGTCGGCCGGCGGCACGACCAGCGACAACAGGCCAAGGCCGAGCGCCATCAGCGCGATCAGCACCGTCCAGCCGAAGCTGGTGCCGAGCCCGGTCTGCCAGATGACCGGCTGCGCCAGCCGGGCAAGCGGTGCACCGAGCGCATCCAGCCCCTGGAAACCGAGCGACAGCGGTGCCGCCGCCAACCCGCACAGGATCGCAGCGACGATCATGTTCCGGCCGGATCGCCCGCCTTGCGCCAGCCAGGCCTGCGCAAAGGCACCGCCGACGCCGAAAAACAGGCCGATATACAGAAAAACCTTGCCGATCCAGATCGCCGTTCGAAGCCCCCGGTCAACGGCATCGGAGGCGGCCGGCGCAGCACTCGGTGTGCCGACCGAGAACAGCACCGAGCCGCCGACCGGATGGCCGTCGGCGGAGATTACCCGCCAGCTCAGTACATGCGTGCCCGATTTCAGCGCCTGCGGATTGTCGATCTCGACGGTCTGGCCGCTGAGCCGGAAGGAGCTCAGCGGGACCGCCGTGCCGTCGGGCCGCACCAGCGTCAGCACCAGCGGCGAAACCGGCTCGCTGAAAGTCAGCGACAGCTGCGACGGGCTCTGCCCCAGCACCGCACCGTCAGCCGGCTCGGCCTTGATCAGCGCTGCATGGGCGAAGGCGGGACAAGGCATGGCAATTGCGGCGAGCAGCACGATGGCGGCCAGCAGGCCAGCCACAAGCCGGCCAGAACAGTTGCCGGCCATGCAAGCTTGCCGCAGGAAGGATGCCGCGCTCATCTCACCGCCAAGGGCAGCGGCGCGCTCATCTGCCAAAGCGCGCCGCTGGAGCTCACTTCGGCAGCAGCCTGAGGCCGGGCGCCGGAAATTCCAGCGCGTCCTCAGCCTGCCCGGCCGCCGGAATCTCGATCCAGCGATCGGCAACGCCGTCACATTCCTGCACCACCGGGAAATGCAGCGTCTGGCCTGCCGGCAGGTCGGACGCCAGCGTCGCGCGAAAGACGAATTCGTCGTAGAATTCGTCCGGCAGGCTGCCGGCGCTCCAGTCGATCTCCTTGACGCCGCTGGTCACTGCCTGGCCGTAGAGCTGGTAGGACTTCTCGTATTTGCCGTTCTTGACCTGCAGCGTCCAACCCGGCTTCGGCATCGGTTTGACCGAAAGCACGCCTTCCGGGATCTGCACGCGCAGCGCGGTCGTCGCCTTGCCCTCGCAGCCATGCGGCACCCGAAGAACCGCCTTGTAGGTCGAGCCTACCGCCGCCTCCGGCGTTTCGAGCGTGATGTGGGCAAAGGCCGCGCCAGTCCCGAGGACGAAAAGCACGCAGCCGGGCAAAAGAGATTTCTTCATGATGGTACCTCTCGAAGCGGCCAAGTCAGTGGTCGTCCTGCGGCGCCGCGCTGCCGATGCCCTGCACGGCGAATTCAATCTGCACGGGCCCGGCTTTTTCGAAGGTCAGGGTTGCGGAGAACATTTCGCCCTCCTTGGGCTGCCGCTTCAAATCCATGAACATCAAATGATAGCCGTTGGGCGCCAATGCGACCTTGCCGCCAGCCGGGATTTCGAGGCCGCCGCTGACCGGCCGCATGGTCATGACGCCATTGCTGACGCCCATCTCGTGCAATTCGGCCTTGGCCGAAATGTCGGAGGTGATCGACAGCAGGCGATCCGGCGCACTGCCGGTGTTGGTGATGGTGAAGTAGCCGCCGGCTACCTTGGCACCGGCTGGCGTGGCGCGCGACCAGGGGTGCCCGATCTCGAGATCGCCAAGCTTGAACTCGTGTGCCAACACGATCCGGACGCTGGCGAACAGGAGGGCAAGAACGCAAAGGGCGACGCCGAGACGCTGCTCGAAACGACCCAGTACGAAGCGCCTGCGACTGGATGCGGCAGCGCGAAAATAATGAGACATGATTGCTCCGTGGATTTTAAGGGACCGCGCCGATGGCCGGTCGCGAACGATGTCGATAAACGCGCCGGCAAAGGGTTGCGCGGCGCGAACCAGAACGGATCAGGCCGTCGCCGGTGGTGCGCGCGGATTGGACGGAGTGCGGGCGCGGGCGAAATCGCGATGCCGGAAGGCCGGCAGGAAAAAGGCGATGGTTTCGACGGAGAGGCTGCGAGCCAGGCTCCCGGCGGCATCGGGCGGGGCGTAGACCGCCGAAGCGAGGTTGCAGCCAAGCATGCAGCAAGCCGGCATGTGCTGCTGATGCGGATCGCCGGCGGGGAGTTGCGCCGCACCGTCATGGGTGCAGATCGTGTTGCCGAAAGCATCCAATTGCGAGGCGTTCGGCTCGCTGCCTGAAGCAAACGCGCCGAACATCGACTGGAGCACGAAAAGCCACGCCGCGGCGAACGCGACCGGCATGCTCCATCGTCTCCGGCGTATGGTCAAGAACCAGCCTCTTCACGCAGCAACGTCAGCTCTCTAGCACGGAGCCGGCGGCCGGAAAATCGCCAAAACGTTGCTGCGGCAACGCAACACAATCACGCGCGTTGCGGCTGCCTGCCCTCGGGAATGGACGTCAGCAGCGTGTGGCGGGCCGATTTCAGGTGCTTGCGGCAGGCGGCGTCGACCTTGGCGAGATCGCGCGATTTGAGCGCGGCGATATAGGCGAGATGCTCCTGGACCGCGACTTCGTTGCGCTCCCGCTCCTGCGCCTTGTTCCACTGGTAGTGGTAGTGGAAGATCATGGCGATGACGTCGTAGAAATCGACGATGAAGCGGTTGTGCGACGCCCGGTGGATCAGCCGGTGAAAGCGCTCGTCGAGCTCGGAGAATTCGTTGAAACGCACGGCGATCTCACGCGCCAGCAGGCGATGCTCGTCCTCCAGGCGGTCGAGGTCGGCCCACACCGGGCTGTCCTCGGGCAGAGCGGCAAAGGCTGCGGCCGAGCGCAGTTCGAACATTTCGCGGATCTCGGTCAACTCCAGCGCGAAGGCGCGGGTAAAGCCTTTCAGCACCCAGTGGCTGTTGCGGCGCTTCTCGATCAGCCCAAAGCGCGAGAAGCGGATCAGGAATTCGCGCACGCTGGTAGTGCCGACGCCGATCTCGCGCGCCAGCTCGAGCTCGTTGATCTGCATTCCGGCTTCGGCACCGCTGGCAAGCAGCCGCCGCATGAAGGAACGCTCGATGATCTCGGCCAGCGTGTCGGTTTCTTCCTCGGGGAAGAAATCATCCGGCCGCGGCTCGCGCAGAACCGTCTTGCTGCGCTTGTTCCAGTCGATCAGCCCGGTCTCTTCCATGCGCGCAAGGATAGTGCGGACCGTCGTGCGGCTGACGCCGAGCAGCGTACCCAGTTCCGGCTCCGAAGGCAGGCTCCTGGTTTCGTCGAGCAGCCTCAGACCGCGATTATAAGCGTCCTTGTAAACGTTGTTGCTCTTCGACATCCCCTGCCCCGTGGCGCATTGGCGATTGCGGCCGGTTTGAAGCGTTTCGCGCGCATGAAATCGGAATCGCTTCGCAAAACACCGTGCGCAACGCTAGTCTTGGTTGTAGAGCCTACTTCACGCATCCAAAAGACGCGTCGCGCTCTGGCGAAAAAACAATTGACGCAAAAATGTTTTTTCACGATAAAAGACATTATATGTTAAGAGCCGCGTGTCAATCCGCTCGCGCACCCAGGAACACACCCAGGAAGCTCCCGTGAACGCCGCAAACAGCATTCTTCTGTCTCCCGCCGACAATGTCGCGGTCGCCAATGGCCGCATCGAGATCGGCACCGTGCTGCCGGGCGGCGCCGTCGCCGCCGCGCTGATCGAGCCGGGCCACAAAGTGGCGATCAAGCCGATTGCGGCCGGCGAAGCCGTGGTCAAATACGCCCAGGCGATCGGCCGCGCCACGCAGAACATCGCGGCTGGCGAGCATGTCCATTCGCACAATCTGGTCTTCGAAAGCGGGCGTTTGCCGGTGGTGCCGCCGAGCGAGGCGGTGCATGCGACCGAGGCCGACCGCGCCCGCACCTTCATGGGCTACCGGCGCGCCGACGGCCGCGCCGGCACGCGCAACTTCGTCGGCATTCTCGCCAGCGTCAATTGCTCGGCCACCGTCTGCCACGCCATCGCTGACGCGGCGAACCGCACGCTTCTGCCGCAATATCCCGGCATCGACGGCTTCGTCCCGATCGTCCACGGCCAGGGCTGCGGCATGAGCGCCACGGGCGACGGCATGATGGTGCTGCACCGCACGCTGGCCGGCTATGCCCGTCATCCGAATTTCGGCGGCGTGCTGATGGTCGGGCTCGGCTGCGAGGTCAACCAGCTCACCCTCTATGGCCAGAAGGGCGTTGCCGCGGGAAAACGTCATTTCAACATCCAGGAAGCCGGCGGCTCGCGCAAATCGGTCGAGAAGGCGCTGGTCGTGCTGGCCGAGATCGCCGAAGAGGTCGGCAAGCTTCAGCGTGAGCCGATCCCGGTCAGCGAGATCGTCGTCGGCCTGCAATGCGGCGGCTCCGACGGCATGTCCGGCATCACCGCCAATCCGGCGCTGGGTGCCGCGGTTGACATCCTGGCCGGCGTCGGCGGCATCGGCATCCTCTCCGAAACGACGGAGATCTACGGCGCCGAGCACCTGCTCGCCTATCGCGCCGCAACCCCCGAGATCGCCGCCAAGCTCGACGGTTATGTGAAATGGTGGGAAGACCATGTCGCCAAACATGGCGCATCGATCGACAATAATCCCTCACCGGGCAACAAGCGCGGCGGCCTGACCACCATCCTGGAAAAGTCGCTCGGCGCGGTCGCCAAGGGCGGCCAGACGCCGCTCAACGGTGTCTTCGGCTATGCCGAGAAGGTCACCGGGCACGGGCTGGTGTTCATGGACACGCCCGGCTACGACCCGGTCTCGGCCACCGGCCAGGTGGCGGGCGGCGCCAACGTCATCGTCTTCACTACCGGCCGCGGCTCCTGCTTCGGCTGCCGGCCGACGCCGTCGATCAAGGTCGCCAGCAACTCGACCATGTACCACGCCATGGAAGAGGACATGGACGTGAATTGCGGCGTCATCGCCTCGGGCGAAAAGACCATTGCCGGCATGGGCCGCGAGATCTTCGAGCTGATCGTCGAGACAGCTTCGGGCCGCAAGACCAAGAGCGAGGAATTCGGCTACGGCGACAACGAGTTCGTGCCGTGGCATCTCGGCGCGACGCTCTAAGCCTTAGCACCCGGGAAGTCGCGAGCACCTGACGTGAGCGCCAGGTGTCACAGTTCGTACACCGCCAAAAACGAATGTACATTCCATATTGACTGGTTGATGGAATTAATATTCCATGCTGGATATTGAAGCAGATTGGCAGCGGAGTTCCGACAGAAAATATCTTCCATCCAGCCATTCGAAGCGGCCATCAAACAGCGCTTGCGCCGACCGAGATGATGCACTATCAAAATACGGTAAATGTTTTTTATTGATAAAGTTCCGTTTGGGCCGCGCCATCCGAATGGAGCTTCCGTAACATTCACCGGGCGACTTAGGGAGGACTCCTAATGAAATTCGTGACCAGCATTCTCAACCGCCGCGCCTTCGTGGCACTCGCAGCCGCGTCGATGCTTGCCGGCGTGATGCATTCGGCTCCGGCATCCGCGGCCGACGTGACCATTCCGATCATCGTCAAGGACACCACGTCCTTCTACTGGCAGATCGTTCTGGCCGGCGCCCGCAAGGCCGGCAAGGATCTCGGCGTCAACGTGCCGGAGCTCGGCGCCCAGGCCGAGACCGACGTCAACGGCCAGATCTCGATCCTCGAGAATGCCGTCGCCGGCAACCCGGCCGCCGTCGTCATCGCGCCGACCGAAGCCAAGGCGCTCGGCAAGCCGATCGACGAGGCCGCCACCAAGGTCAAGATCATCGGTATCGACTCCGGCGCCGACTCCAAGGCCTTCACCTCGTTCCTGACCACCGACAACATCCAGGGCGGCCGCGTCGCTGCTGACGGCCTTGCCGCAGCCATCGGCGAAGCCAATGGCGGCAAGATCGAGGGCGACGTCGCCCTGATCACCGCACTTCCGGGCGCCGGCTCGCTCGAACAGCGCGCCCAGGGTTTTAAGGAACAGCTCGCGGCCAAATATCCCGGCCTCAAGCTGGTCGCCGACAAATACGCCGACGGCCAGGCCACCACCGGCCTCAATATCGCCACCGACCTGATCACCGCCAACCCCAACCTCAAGGGCATCTTCGCCTCCAATCTGATCATGGCGCAGGGCGTCGGTCAGGCGATCGCCGAGAACAATCTTGCCGGCAAGGTCGCGCTGGTCGGTTTCGACAGCGACGAGAAGCTGATCAAGTTCCTCAATGACGGCGTCATTTCGGCTCTCGTCGTTCAGGATCCGTACCGGATGGGCTATGACGGCATCAAGACGGCGCTCGCCGCCTCGAAGGGCGAGAAGGTCGAGGCCAATGTCGACACCGGCGCCAACCTGGTCACCAAAGCCAACATGAAGGATCCGAAGATCGACGCGCTGCTCAACCCCAAGCTCGACTGAGCATCGCCACAAGTGAACTGTTTCCGGGGCCTTTGCCCCGGAAACATCCCACTCGCGCCAATCGTCAGGCCATCTGGCGGGCCAATCTGGGAGGATTGTCATGATGTCGACGGCGCAGGAACTCCATCCGGCCCCAACGCTGGAACCGGGCAGGACCATCCTCGAACTCCGCGGCCTGGAAAAACGCTATCCCGGCACCCACGCGCTGAAGCCGGTCGACCTCGCCTTCAAAGCCGGCGAGATCCACGCCATCGTCGGCGAGAACGGCGCCGGCAAATCCACCCTGATCAAGCTTCTGACCGGCGTCATGCCGCGCACCTCCGGCGACGTCATCTGGGAGGGCAAGCCTGCCGCATTGGCAACGCCGCATGAGGCGATGGCACTCGGCATCAATGCCGTGCATCAGGAAGTGGTCCTGTGCCGCCATCTCACCGTCGCCGCCAACATGTTCCTCGGCGAGGAGGATGCACGTTTCGGCATCCTGCAGCAGCGGGCGATGGTCAGGCAGGCGCAGAAGATCATCGACGACCTAGGCTTCGACCTGCCCGCGCATGTCATGCTGGGTGACCTGACCATCGGCCAGCAGCAGCTGATCGCCGCCGCCCGCGCCACCGTGCGCGGCACCAAATTCCTGATCTTCGACGAACCGACCGCCTATCTCACCCGCAAGGAGGCCGACCAGCTGTTCACGCTGATCCGCCGGCTGAAGGGCGAAGGCGTCACCATCATCTACATCAGCCATCGCATGGAAGAAGTGTTCGAGCTCGCCGACCGCGTCTCGGTGCTGCGCGACGGCACGCTGGTCGGCACCAGGAACATTGCCGAGACCAATGACGCCGAGCTGGTCAAGATGATGATCAACCGCTCGATCGAGCAGGTCTACCACAAGGAGCATTTCACCCCTGGCGCGACCATCGTCGAAGCCAGGAACCTGTCAGGCAAGGGCTTCGAGAATGTCTCGATGTCCGTCCGTGCCGGTGAGATCGTCGGCCTCTATGGCCTGATCGGCGCCGGGCGCAGCGAGTTCGTCACCACGCTCTATGGGCGCCACCGCAAATCGGCCGGCCAGATCCTCTGGGAGGGCAAGGAGGTCAAGGTCAATTCCGAACATGACGCGATCAGGCTCGGCATGGCGCTGGCCCCCGAAAGCCGCCGCGACCAGGGCCTCTGCCTCAACCTGCCGGTCGGGCTCAACCTCAATCTGCCGATCTACAAGCGCATCTCGAGCAATCTGCTGATCTCGCGCGCGCAGGAAAAGGCGCAAGCCGATCGCCAGATCGCCGACCTGCGCATCAAGACGCCGACACGCAGCGCCCTGGCCTCCAGCCTGTCCGGCGGCAACCAGCAGAAGATCGTCATCGGCAAATGGCTCGCCCACGGCGCCAAGCTGTTCATCTTCGACGAGCCTACTGTTGGCGTCGATGTCGGCACCAAGGCCGAGATCTACCGCCTGTTCGGCGCGCTGCTATCCAAAGGAGCCGGCATCATCCTGATCTCGTCCTACCTGCCCGAGGTCTATGAACTCGCCGACACGCTGCATGTGTTCCGGCGCGGCAAACTGGTGGCTACGCACGGGTTTCGGACCGCTGATCACGAGGAGATCCTCACCCAGGCGCTGGCCGAGAAACAAGAAAGACCGGGAGGACGGATATGAGCACCGAGGCGATCGCTGCCGAAAGGCCGAAACGCAACTACAACGCCCTTTTCGGGCTGACACTGCTGGCGCTGCTGGTTCTTTTGTGGGTCATCCTGTCGGTGGCGACGCCGAGCTTCGCCTCGGCCAACAACATCTCCAACCTGTTGCGGCAAGGGTCGATGATCGCCATCCTGGCGGTCGGCCAGACCTTCGTCATCATCACCGGCGGCATCGACCTTTCCGTCGGCGCCGTGGTCGGCTTCGCCACCGTCATCGTCGCGATGCTGATCAACGCCGGAACACCGGTTTTCCTGGCCATCCTGATCACCTTGCTGGTCGGCGTCGCCATCGGCATGTTCCACGGCTTCGGCATCGTCAAGATGGGCCTGCCGCCCTTCATCATCACCCTGGCGACGCTGACCTCGCTGCGCGGCATCGGTCTGTTGATGACCAACGGCAACTCGATCTCGATCAACAACGACGCCTTCCAGACGTTCTCGCGCAGTTCCTTCCTCGGCGTCCCCAATCTGTTCTGGATGGTGATCCTGGTCGGCATCCCGGCCTACATCTTCCTGCACCACAGCCGCTGGGGCCGCTATCTGTTCTCGGTCGGCTCCAACGCCGAGGCGTCGCGCCTGTCAGGCGTCAACGTCCAGCGCACCATCTACATGGCCTACACGCTGTCGGGGCTGTGTGCGGCATTCGTCGGCGTGCTGCTTGCCTCGCGCATCGGCATCGGCAATCCGACACAAGCCGAGGGCTGGGAATTGCAGGCGATCGCCTCCTCGGTGATCGGCGGCACCTCGCTGTTCGGCGCTGTCGGCTCAGTTCACGGGCCGCTGCTCGGCGCCTTCATCCTTGCCACCATCAACAACGGCGCCAATCTGCTCAACGTCAACGCCTTCTGGCAGCGCATCATCACCGGCGTGCTGATCATCGTCATCGTCTATTTCGACGGGCTGCGCCGCCGCGGCAAATAGACCGCCTCCCCACAACCGCCGGCCTCGCGACAGCAGAGCCGGCGGTGCCATGAACCGACTGGATTGAAGCATGAAAGCCGTCGTCTGCCGCTCGCCCGGCGAACTTGTCCTCGAAGATCGTCCGGCGCCTGGCGCGCCCCCGGCCGGCTGGGCGCTGGTCGCCGTCAGCCATGTCGGCATCTGCGGCACCGACTATCACATCTTCGAAGGCAAGCACCCGTTCCTCGCCTATCCCCGCATCATGGGCCACGAAGTTTCCGGCACCGTGATCGAGGTTGGGGAGGGCGTCGATCTGGCAATCGGCGAACCGGTGGTCGTCAATCCCTATCTCGCCTGCGGCAAATGCATCGCCTGCCGGCAAGGCAAGCCGAATTGCTGCGTTAAGATCGAGGTGCTCGGCGTCCACCGCGACGGCGCCATGTGCGAGCAAATTCTGGTGCCGGCGCAAAATCTCTATCCGGCAAACGGCTTGTCGCTGGCCGATGCTGCTGCCGTCGAATTCCTGGCGATCGGCGCGCATGCCGTGCGGCGCTCGCTGGCTGATCCAGGTGCGCGCACGCTGGTCATCGGCGCGGGCCCCATCGGGCTCGGCACGGCGCTGTTCGCCCGCATCGCCGGGCTCGACGTGACGCTGCTCGACATGAGTGCGGAGAGGCTGAGTTTCGCCGAAAGCGAACTCGGCTTCGCGACCCTCGACGGCTCGCAGGGCGCTGCTGCGGACCTGGTGCGGCAAGCAACCGACGGCGATGGCTTTGACATGGTTTTCGATGCCACCGGCAACACCCAGTCGGTGCAGTCGGCCTTCGCCCATGTCGCGCATGGCGGGGCGCTGGTCCTGGTCAGCGTCGTCAAGGACGACATCGCCTTTTCCGATCCCGAATTCCACAAGCGCGAGATGATGCTGATCGGCAGCCGCAACGCGCTGCGTGCCGATTTCGACCATGTCGCCGCCTCGATCCGCAACGGCGCGGTGCCGTTGGCAAAGCTCGTCACGCACCGCACGACGCTTGGCGAAACGCCGCACGATCTTGCCCGCTGGGCGCATGAGAAGTCCGGCCTGATCAAGGCGGTTATCCAGGTCGGATGATGCCAGGGCTGGCGCATCTCAGAGCGCCGATAGTTTGAGCTCGATCCGCTCGGCCGGGAAGCGCGACTCCGAAAACTGGATCGGCTGACCGTCGGGCGTGACGTTAACGGCGACCGTCACCAGCACGATGGCGCCGGGCTGCAGGTCGAGGTCCGCAAGGTCGGCGGCATCCGCATGGCGCGCCGACAGCACCGTCGATTGCCGCAGATAGTCGTCAATGCCGAAACGTGCCAGCGATGCGGTGATCGAACCGGTTTCCGCCATGGCAGCATCGATGCCGGCAAAGCGCCTGGCATCGAACCAGCCGGCAGCGCGGGACACCGGCATTCCATCGGCTTCGCCGCGCGTTTCCAGACGTATCACGTCGGCCCCCTTTGCAAGGCCTAAGCTCTCTGCCACACGACGGTTGGCAGGCTCGACCGATGATGCAAGCAAGGTGATATGCCGCTCGGACGCCTGTCCTTGCAATCCTTCGGAAAAGCGGGTGCGGGCGCCGATCGGATATGACAGCCGCCTGCGCGACAGCACGAAGGTGCCGCGCCCCTGCTCTGCCCTGAGCACACCCTCCTGCACCAGCGCTGCAATGGCGCTGCGGACGGTGTGGCGGTTGACGCCATAGCGCTCGGCAAGTGCCACCTCCGGCGGCAACGCCGCATTTTCGGGAAAATCGCCGACGGCAATCGAATGCAGGATCTGATCGGCGATCTGCCGCCACAGCGCGACACCGCTGCGCCGCTCGATGCTGTTGGCTTGTCCGATCATTTTCTGCCCCAACCTTTGCGCCCCCTCTTCTCGCCCTGTCATGCACCCGTCATAGACACGCATTAGATAATAGGTATAATTTGTATAATTGTCTATATCAATAGACAAGTGTCGATGCAAGGGAGTGTTAACCATGCGAGGACAGGAAGCGCGCGATCAGGCTGAGCGCAAGGCCGTTATGACAACGCTGGCGCAATCGACCGGCGACGATATCGTCCGTCTGTGGAACGAAGCCGGCCTGCCTTCTGAGGCGGAACTCCTGCGCGGCCCCGAAACCGGCCTGGTGACCGTGCGTGGCCGCATCGGTGGCGGCGGCGCGCCGTTCAACGTTGGCGAGGCGACGGTCACCCGCGCCACCGTCAGGCTCGCCTCCGGACAGGTCGGCCACTGCTATGCGCTCGGCCGCGACAAGCAGAAGGCAAGGCTGGCGGCAATCGCCGACGCGCTCTGGCAGGACCCGGCTCACCGCAACGAGGTCGAGGCCAGGCTCGTCGCGCCCTTGCGGGCGGCACTGGCCAAGGCCCGTGACCAGCGCCGCGCCGAGACGGCGGCGACCAAGGTCGATTTCTTCACCATGGTACGCGGAGAAGACTGATGGACATCGCAACCCAAGCGATCGAAGGCGGCTTTGCCGATCCGGTGTTCGACGCCCAGACGGTCTTCCGCGCAGTGATGGACGCGATGGCGCGGCCGGGCACACTGCAGCCCCTGCCGGTCTTTACCCATCCACCGACGCCGCTGTCAGCCACCGCGGGCGCCATTGCGCTGGCGCTGTGCGATAACGACACGCCGCTCTGGCTCGACCCCGCCTTGCAGGCTTCAGCGACGGTGAAATCCTGGCTTGGCTTCCATACCGGCGCGCCGCTGGCCAACACATCGGCCGACGCGCATTTCGCGCTGATCGCCACCCCGGCCGAGATGATGGCGCTCGACGGGTTTTCGCAAGGCACCCAGGATTATCCCGATCGCTCCACGACGCTGATCCTCGAGGTCAGCGATCTTGTCTCCGGCGCTCCGCTGCTGCTCGAAGGCCCGGGCATCGAGAAGACGGCGACGATCGCGCCGGCGCAAATGCCGCGCCATTTCGTCGAGCAATGGAAGCAGAACAACCAGCGCTTTCCGCGTGGCGTCGACATCATCCTCGCCACGTCCGAAGCAATTGCCTGCCTGCCGCGCACGACGCGCATCAAGATGATGGAGGCATAGGATGTATGTCGCGGTAAAGGGTGGCGAAGCGGCCATTCGCAACGCCCACAAACTGCTCGCCGACCGCCGGCGCGGCGATCGTTCGGTGCCCGCACTTCGCCTCAACCAGATCGTCGAGCAGCTGGCGCTCGGCGTCGACCGGGTGATGAGTGAAGGTTCGCTCTACGACACGGAATTGGCGGCACTCGCCATCGTCCAGGCGCGCGGCGACATGATCGAGGCGATCTTCCTCATTCGCGCCTACCGCACCACGCTGCCGCGCTTCGGCTACACCAGGGCGGTCGACACCGGCACGATGCTGGTCGAGCGGCGCGTGTCGGCCACCTACAAGGACCTGCCCGGCGGCCAGTTGCTCGGCCCGACTTTCGACTACACCCACCGGCTGCTCGATCCCGAGCTTGCTGCAGGCGGCGAAGTCGCCGAGCCGGAGCAGCGTGCCGGCGAAGCGGAAGCCATGCCGCGCGTGTCGGCGATCCTCGCCCGCGAGGGCCTGATCGAATCCGACGGCGACATGCCTGAAGATCATGTCCCCGGCGACATCACCCGCGAGCCGCTCGAATTCCCGATGGCGCGCGACATCCGCCTGCAGGCGTTGTCGCGCGGCGATGAGGGGTTTTTATTGGCGCTCGGCTATTCCACCCAGCGCGGCTATGCGCGCAACCATCCCTTCGTCGGTGAGGTCCGTATCGGTGAGGTCGAGCTGGAGCTCGACGTGCCGGAACTGCCTTTCGCAGTGCCGCTCGGCAGTATCCGCGTCACCGAGTGCCAGATGGTCAACCAGTTCAAGGGCTCGGCCAAGGCGCCGCCGCAATTCACCCGCGGCTACGGCCTTGTCTTCGGCCAGAGCGAGCGCAAGGCGATGGCCATGGCGCTATGCGACCGCGCGCTGCGTGCCTCGGAGTTGGGTGAGGATGTCGTCGCCGCCGCCCAGGACGAGGAGTTCGTCATCTCGCATTCCGACAATGTCCAGGCGACCGGCTTCGTCGAGCATCTGAAGCTGCCGCATTATGTCGATTTCCAAGCCGAGCTCGACCTCGTGCGCCGCATGCGCGCCGAGCACGACGCCCGCGAAAACGCCGGCAAGGCCGAAGAGAAGAGAGAGGCCGCGGAATGACCGCACAACCAACCGACATCGCCACCTACAACTTCGCCTATCTCGACGAGCAGACCAAGCGGATGATCCGCCGGGCGATCCTCAAGGGTATCGCCATCCCTGGCTATCAGGTGCCGTTCGCCTCGCGCGAAATGCCGATGCCCTATGGGTGGGGCACCGGCGGTGTGCAGGTCACCGCTTCGATCATTGGTCCCCTCGATGTGCTGAAGGTCATCGACCAGGGCGCCGACGACACCACCAATGCCGTCTCGATCCGCGCCTTCTTCAAGAAGGTCGCCAATGTCGCTGTCACCACCGAGACGGCGAAGGCGACCATCATCCAGACTCGCCACCGCATCCCTGAATATCCGCTGAGCGCCGGCCAGGTGCTGGTCTATCAGGTGCCGATCCCCGAGCCGTTGCGCTTTCTCGAACCGCGCGAAACCGAGACGCGCAAGATGCATGCGCTGGAGGAATACGGGCTCATGCATGTCAAGCTTTACGAGGACATCGCCAAACATGGCCGCATCGCCACCACCTACGCCTATCCGGTCAAGGTGGAGCGCCGCTATGTCATGGACCCGTCGCCGACGCCGAAATTCGACAATCCGAAGATGCACCGTTCGCCGGCTTTGCAATTGTTCGGGGCCGGCCGCGAAAAGCGCATCTATGCACTGCCGCCCTTCACCGATGTGGTCAGCCTCGACTTCGAGGACCATCCGTTCGAGGTGCAGACCTTCGACCAGCCCTGCGCGCTGTGCGCGGCCGAGAACGTCTATCTCGACGAAGTTATCCTCGACGACCATGGCGGCCACATGTTCGTCTGCTCCGACACCGATCATTGCGAGAAGCGGCGGGCCGAAGGCCATCGCGGCCATCTTGCGCCTGAAACCCCTCTTGCCCTGGAAAAAACGGAGCCGGCACAATGACCGACGAACCGCTGCTGCGCGTTTCGGCGCTGTCCAAATTCTACGGCTCGCGCGTCGGCTGCGAGGACGTCACCTTCGACCTCTGGCCGGGTGAAGTGCTGGCGGTGGTCGGCGAATCCGGCTCCGGCAAGACCACTTTGCTCAACTGCCTGTCGACAAGGCTACTGCCCAGCTCCGGCACCGCCAGCTACCGCATGCGCGACGGCCAATTCCGCGAGCTCTATCGCATGAGCGAGGCCGAGCGCCGCTTTTTGATGCGCACCGACTGGGGCTTTGTCCATCAGAACCCCGCCGACGGGCTGCGCATGACGGTGTCGGCCGGCGCCAATGTCGGCGAGCGGCTGATGGCGGTCGGCGACCGTCACTACGGCAAAATCCGCGCGACGGCGGTCGACTGGCTGTCGCGCGTCGAGATCGACGAAGACCGCATCGACGACGAGCCGCGCGCCTTTTCCGGCGGCATGCGCCAGCGCCTGCAGATCGCCCGCAACCTCGTCACCGGGCCGCGGCTGGTGTTCATGGACGAGCCGACCGGCGGCCTCGACGTCTCGGTGCAGGCGCGCCTGCTCGATCTGTTGCGCGGCCTGGTCACCGATCTCGGCCTGGCGGCCATCGTCGTCACCCACGATCTCGCCGTGGCGCGGCTGTTGTCGCAGCGCATGATGGTGATGAAGGACGGCCGCGTCGTCGAAAGCGGCCTCACCGACCGCGTCCTCGACGATCCGCGCGCGCCCTACACCCAGCTTCTCGTTTCTTCCATTCTGCAGGTGTGACTATGGCAACCCCGCTCGTTGTCTCCGACGTCGCCAAGAGCTTCACCATGCATCTGCGCGACGGCATCAAATTGCCGGTCGTCGCCGGCGTCTCGTTCGCGATCAGGGCCGGCGAATGCGCCGTGCTCGGCGGCCCGTCCGGCGCCGGCAAGAGCTCGATCCTGAAAATGCTCTACGGCAATTATGCCGCCGATGAAGGCCAGATCATCGTCCAGCACGAGGGCGGGCTCATCGATCTCGCAACTGCCAGCCCGCGCACCGTGCTTGCCGTGCGCCGGCTTACCATCGGCTATGTCAGCCAGTTCCTGCGCACCGTGCCGCGTGTCTCGGCGCTCGATGTCGTCGCCGAGCCGCTGGTCGAGCGCGGCGAGGAGCGTGAGGTCGCGCGCGGCAAGGCACGTGCCTTGCTGGCGCAGCTGAACCTGCCGGAAAAACTCTGGGCGCTGCCGCCGGCGACGTTCTCCGGCGGCGAACAGCAGCGCGTCAACATCGCGCGCGGCTTCATCACCGAGCATCCGATCCTGCTGCTAGACGAGCCGACCGCCTCGCTCGACGCAAGGAACCGCGACGTGGTGATTTCCCTGATCGCCGCCAAGAAGGCCTCGGGCGTCGCCTTGCTCGGCATCTTCCACGACCACGACGTGCGCGAGGCGGTGGCCGACCGTATCATCGACGTGACCGCCTTCGCCGCCGGAAAAATCGCCGCATGACGAGGAAACTGTCGGAGGCACCGCTGATCCACGAGACGGCGCAAGTTGAGAACTCGACGCTTGGCCGCTGGACCGAGATCGCCGAGCGCTGCCGGGTTTCCGAAAGCACGCTCGGCGACTATTCCTACATGATGCAGGACTGCGGCGTCTGGTGCGCGACGATCGGCAAATTCGCCAACATCGCCGCCAATGTGCGCATCAACGCCACCAACCATCCGACCTGGCGGCCGACGCTGCACCATTTCACCTATCGCGCGTCCGACTATTGGGACGACGCCGAGCACGAGAGCGAATTCTTCGCCCAGCGCCGCGCCAAACGCGTCACCATCGGCCACGACACCTGGCTCGGCCATGGCTCGACCATCCTGCCCGGTGTTACTGTTGGCGATGGAGCGGCAGTCGGCGCCGGCGCAGTGGTGTCGAAGGACGTCGCGCCCTACACCATCGTCGCCGGCGTACCGGCCAAGCCGATCCGCGAACGCTTCGACCGCCGCACCGCGGAGCGCTACCAGGCGCTCGCCTGGTGGGATTGGGATCACGCCCGGCTGCGCGCCGCGCTCGACGATTTTCGGGAACTGTCGGCCAATCAGTTTTTGGAGAAGCATGGGGGTTGACGTCCCGAATAAGTCAGCCGCTCAGGCAAATGTCCAAAATAATAGAAAGAAATCCTAACGTGATAAGAATAGCACCACCAGTCTGATTTAACCTGATAAGTTCTATAATTTTTTTGTCATAACCAATATCTACAAGCGATTTGGGTTTTTTCCTCAATCTTATTTGCAAAATTTATCGTAACTAGCGCAATTAAAAAAATGAGAATCATTATAATAATGGCCGCGTCGCGCCCATTTCCATAATTGTACAAGTATCCCGGTATTGGGTGGTTCAAGCTACCAACCCGATATACGGACATCAAAACCAGGGCCACTGTGAAACTTATCGCAGCGACTACCCCTGCAGCATACAGCCGCAACCACTGGCGCCAACGTAGCAATTAGGAAGCCTCTCTTTGATACGAGTTTGAATCTTTATTTCAATCTTGATGATGTGCAAACCCCGGCAGAATCGCTTGGCGAGTCCTGCCTTTGATATTCTACTTCTTGGCACGGTTTTGATGTCCCTGACACGTCGTCGGGGCAGAACGCGGCCTTTCCTCTGGAGATCGCAATGCCTGTTTCAGTCAAACCTTCGCTCGCCGGATACTTTGCCGGCTCGAACCTGACCCCTCCGCTGCATCTCGGCAGGCGCTACGACACCTCTGGCAATTTCCTGACCGAGCCCGGCAACACGGTCGTCTGCCATCTCGTCGACGGCTCGCCGTCCGAGGCAGTGGTGGTCGAAGTGCGTGAGCGGATGCGCGCCATGCCCCATACCGACCGGCTGGCCTTCACGCCGGTCTCCAGCCTCCACATGACGCTGTTCCAGGGCATCATCGAATATCGGCGCCGGCTTCCCTATTGGCCTGAGGATGCGCCCCTCGACACCAGCATCGACGACATGACCCGCCTCTATCAGGAACGCCTGAACGGCTTCGAAGGCCGCGGCGCCTTCAAGATCAGGGTTGTCGATGTCGTGCCGACGGGCTTGACCGTTGCCGGCGCAACCGATGAGGACGTGCGTATCCTGCGCGCATGGCGCGATGCCTTGTCGGCGCCCTTCGGATATCGGCATCCCGACCACGACAGCTACACGTTCCACATAACCTTCGCCTATCAGATCCGCCGTCTCGACGATGAAAGGATAACGCAATGGCAACAACTATTCGATGATTGCCTCTCGCTGCCGTCCGTCAGACTCCAGTGATCGAGCTGCTGCCTCCGGCATTTTGCAGCTTCAAGGACATGAAGCATTTCGAGGAGCTTCTTGTCCTGGGCTGATCCAAAGGCGCGCGGATGAATTCCCCGGGCGAGGCGTACCTGTGGGCAGTAACAAAACTAACATCGTTCCGACACCGCAGGTTCATGCGGCTGCGCTAGCGAGGGTTAACAGACCTTCAATTGCGATTGGACTGGAGCCTGCACCATGTCAGCTACGCTCGAAATCCGCGGCGTCACCCGCCGGTTCGGCAAGAACACCGCCGTCAGCAATGTCGACATCGCGATCCCGCACGGTCAGATGGTCGGCATCATCGGCCGTTCCGGCGCCGGCAAATCGACGCTTCTGCGCATGATCAACCGCCTCATCGATCCCAGCCAGGGATCCATCCTGTTCGACGGCGTCGAAGTCTCCGGGTTGCGCGGCTCGCCGCTCCGGCGATGGCAGCGCGACTGCGCCATGATCTTCCAGCAGTTCAATCTGGTGCCGCGCCTGGACGTGCTGACCAATGTGCTGCTCGGCCGGCTCAACCACCGCTCGACGCTGTCCAACCTGTTCGGCATGTTCTCGCGCAGTGAATGCGCCGAGGCTGTTGCGGCCCTTGAGCGTCTCGACATCGCCCGCACCGTACTGCAGCCCGCCGGCACGCTTTCCGGCGGCCAGCAGCAGCGCGTTGCGATTGCGCGTGCCATGATGCAGCAGCCGAAGGTGCTGTTGGCCGACGAGCCGATCGCCTCGCTCGATCCGCTCAACGCCAAGGTGGTGATGGATTCGCTGCAGGACATCAATTTGCGCGAAGGCATCACCGTCATCACAAATCTGCATACGCTTGATACGGCCCGCAACTATTGCAGCCGTATCATCGGCATGGCCGCCGGCAAGGTTGTCTTCGACGGCCCGCCCGAAGACCTCAACCGCGAGGCCGTGCGCATGGTCTACGGCGCCGACAGCAATGGCGGCGAAATCTCCGAGGCCATCACCTCGACCAGCGTCGCCATCAAACAGAAAATCGCTGCATCCGCCGGACCGCTCGAGCCCGTATTCCCTGGCTACTGAGAACGGCCTGATCGCCCGCCCGCGTCAAAGGCACTCGTCAAAAGTTCGAACGCTCCGGCGCGAAGCCGGAACCAACAGGAGAGAGATAATGTTCAGGAAGATGGTTTTTGGCGCGGTTTCATTGCTCGCCATCGCAACAAGTGCCGCTCACGCCCAGGATATCAAGGAATTCCGCATCGGCATCCTTGGTGGTGAAAATGAAGCGGACCGGCTGCGCAACTTTCAGTGCCTCGCCGATCACCTGAAGTCCGAATTCGGCTTCGAGAAGGTCTCGCTGTTCCCGGCCGCCGACTATGACGGCGTAATCCAGGGCCTGCTCGGCGGCACCCTCGATTTCGCCGAGCTTGGCGCGTCAGGCTATGCCAGCGTCTACCTCAAGGATCCGAACGCCGTGACCCCGATCCTCACCACCCAGCAGACCGACGGCGCGACCGGCTATTATTCGATCGGCCTGGCGCTGAAGTCGTCCGGCATCACCGACATCAAGTCGGCAAAGGGCAAGAAGCTCGGCTATGCCGACCCGGATTCGACCTCCGGCTATCTGATCCCGCTGACCCAGATTCCGAAGGACACCGGCGCCTCGAACGAAACCTTCTTCGCCTCGACCCAGTTCAATGGCGGCCACGAGAACAACCTCCTCGCCGTTCGCGACGGCAAGGTCGATGTTGCGGTTGACGACTCCTCGGGCATTGGCGACTTCAAGAATGGCTACACCTCCGGCACCTTCCACAAGGAAGTCGCCAAGGGCGCCGTCGACCCCAACGATTTCGTCGAAGTCTGGCGCTCCGGCCTGATCCCGAACGGCCCGCTGGTCGTGCGCACCGCGCTCGGTGGCGATATGAGCGCCAAGCTCGCCAACTTCTTCACCAGCCTGCCGGCCAAGGACAAGCCCTGCTTCGAGGCCATCGAAGGCGGCGATTTCACTGGCTACGTTCCTGTGAAGCCGGACTTCTACAGCGTCATCGTCGAAGCCCGCAAAGCCGCGATCGGCGGCTGAATGCAGTTGCAAAGGGCGGCCTTATCAGCGCCGCCCTTTTTGCATGCCCGATCATGACCATCTCAGCCACGATCCGTTCAGACGCGACCCGGCGGACAGCCGACTCCTGGCGACGGCAGACGTCCTTGCGCCGGTTCTACACGGCGCTCGGCATCGGTTTGCTGCTTATCGCCATGTGCACAGCCATGTGGTTTGCCGACGAGGCCAATGCCGGACATTTCTTCGATCGGCTGCCGCACATACTGGATTTCCTTAGCTGGCTTGTTCCCAAAGACTGGAACGACGTCTGGCGGGCGCTGTTCGACATCGCATCGCCGCACGACAAGGGCAGCCAGGAGTTCAACTTCCCGCTTGGCCGCGTTTATCTCTGGGGCGGTTTTTACCTACCCGAATATTTCGAGCTGATGCTCACCACGCTCAACGTGGCGCTGGTTTCCACTTTCATCGGCTTCGTCTTTGCGGTGCCGTTCTCGTTCATCGCCGCGCGCAATTTGACACCCAGTCCGGTGCTCAGGCTCGTCGTCAAGCGCTTCATGGAACTGCTTCGCGCCTTCCCCGAGATCGTCATTGCCGGCCTGTTCGCAGCCATCCTCTCGACTGGCCCGGTCGCGGCCATCATCGCCATCGGCCTGCATTCGATCGGCGCCCTCGGTAAGCTCTTTTACGAGATCAACGAAAACATCGACATGCGCGCCGAAGAAGGCCTGCGCGCGGTCGGCGCCAACTGGTTCGAGCGCGTGCGCTTCGCCGGCCTGCCGCAGGTGCTGCCCAATTTCATGTCCTATGCGCTGCTCAGGATCGAGATCAATGTCCGTATCTCGACCATCATCGGCGCGGTCGGCGGAGGCGGCATCGGCGAGGAGCTGAAGCTCTCCATCTCACGCGGCTTTGGCGCCAAGACGCTGGCACTGGTGCTGCTGTTGTTCACCACCATCTTCCTCGTCGACCAGTTCTCCGCCTGGCTTCGTCGCAAGCTCGTCGGCGAGCAGGCCTTCATGATGGGCGCCTGACCATGATCCCAAAAAGTGGATTCCGGTTTTTGGAAAAGATCTTGGCAAATCAACAAGAAGACTGCCCATGACCGCGATGACCGCCGATGAGATGCAGGCGATAGAGGAGCGCTTTCCCCAAGTGTTCCGACGGCCCTTGTACAAACGCTTCGGCCCGCTGGTGCTGTTCGCCGGCATCCTGCTCTACCTCGTCTATGCCTTGTGGTTCTTCAGCCTGCCGCAAGTGCTGAGGCAATCGCACTGGGAGCGCCTGCCGCTCTTCCTGACGCAATGGATCAGCTACGATCTGCAGCCGGAATTCCGTCTCGATCAGCCTCAGATCACCCCCAAATACCCGCGTTTTTCTGCACTTGGCGAAGACCCGCATCCCGATTGGGTCATCACCAATGCCAACGGCTCCTACACCGTTCTGATCGACGGCCGAGCCAAATCCGTCACCTTCGACAAGGCCGAGGCAACGCTTGTCGCCAATGGCCAGGCGGTGCCGGTGTCGTTGACCAGCGGCAAGCCGGTGATAACCGGCCCGGTGCCGGACTGGATCACCGCGCATGACGATGAAATCGTCGCCCGGATGGGCTTTGCCGGCGAGGTTCGCATAACCGTCGATCGCGTCAAGGTCCGCAAGCGCTTCCTCGGCTGGGCGAATTTCGTCTTCGACACACGCTCGCCCTTCTTCGGCAAGTCGCCCGGCGAGGTGGTCTCGTTGCTGATGTCCGGACCCCAGCTCAAGCCGGGCACATCGAACATTGCGCTGGCCGCGGACAATATCTGGAACAACGCCCAATGGCAGCATGGCGACGTCTGGACGAAGCTGTTCCAGACCATCGTCATGGCGTTTCTCGGCACCTTGCTCGGCGGCATCGTCGCCTTCCCGCTCGCCTTTTTCGCCGCCCGCAACATCACCCCGAGCGGCCTCCTCAGCCAGGTGCTCAAGCGGTTCTTCGATTTCATGCGTTCGGTCGACATGCTGATCTGGGCGCTGTTCTTCACCCGCGCCTTCGGCCCGGGCCCGCTGGCCGGCAGCGCCGCGATTTTCTTCACCGAGATCGGCACGCTCGGCAAAGTCTATTCGGAAGGCCTCGAGAACATCGACGACAAGCCCCGCGAGGGCATCCAGTCGACCGGCGCCAACGGCTTGCTGGTGCAGCGCTATGGCGTGCTGCCGGAAGTGATCCCGGTCTTCATCAGCCAGACGCTCTACCAGTGGGAATCCAACACCAGGGGCGCGACGATCATCGGCGCCGTCGGTGCTGGTGGCATCGGCCTGAAGCTTTGGGAAGCGATGCGCACCAACTCCAACTGGGCCAATGTCTTCTACATGGTGCTCTTGGTCCTGCTCGTCGTTTTCATCTTCGACAACATTTCCAATTTCCTGCGCCGCCGGCTGAGCAGGACGATCCACGACTACAACAGGATCCAGGCTGAGCAGGGGTGACGGGTGCGGCATCGGGCTGGCCGATCATTATGCAGCTTTCCTCCACCCGTTCTTAATGTGCCTGTAGCCGTCGCGGTAGACAGCTTCCGGGCCTTCGGAAAAGTCGCGCCACACCTTGGTGGCCGCGGCCAAGTCCTTCAGCGAACGCCCGAACGCCTCGATCGTCAGCCAATCGTCGTAGCCGCTCTTGCGGATGGCGGAGAAAGTCTCCTTCCAGGGAATATGGCCACGGCCCGGCACCCCGCGATCGTTCTCCGAAATGTGGATATGGACGATGTTGTTGCGGTTGCGCGTATAGGCGCCAATCGGGTCGGCTTCTTCGATGTTGGCATGGAAGGTGTCGTACATCGCCTTGATGTGCGGCCGGTCGATCGCGTCGATATGCTCCGACAAATCGTCCATCGTGTTGAACAGATAGCATTCGAAGCGGTTGAGCGCCTCCAGCCCGATGGTGACGCTCTTGTTGCCGGCATAGTCGCCAATGGCGCGTTGCGAAGCGATCGAACGTTTTTTCTCGGCCGCTGTCGGCCCGCTGCCGGAGAAGGCCCCGAGTGTCGAATGGAGCGGGCCGCTCAACGTGTTCGCGCCAAGCGCCTGAGCGCAGTCGATCGCCGATTTCATGTAGTCGATACCGGCCTTGCGCGTCGAGGCATCCGGCGAGATCAGGTTCATCGCCGGATCGCCCATCGCCGAGACGGCGGTGCGTTGCAGCCCGATACGGTCGAGCAGTTCGCCGAGTTTCCTGTAGTTGTCCGGCGTGCCGGAGAAGACCGGTATTTCGACGCCGTCGAAGCCGGTCGCCTTGATGTCCCTCAGCAACGGCTCGTGTTTTTTCGAGACACTGGTCGTCCACAACAACATGCACATGCCGATTTTCATCGACGCCCCCTCCCTTCATTCGCTCGATCGCCGGAGGAGTGGTGAGATTCAGGTCAGGCCGAGCCGAAAATGGTGGGTTCCGAGAACCGGAGCGGAGCGTGCTTTTGGTACATGAGCACCGGAAGCGCAGGAAACTGCCATTTGCAGGCCGGTCTCACCTGACTATCACCACCACCCTTCAGAGCTTCGTCCACGCCCCATTCTTCTTCGACGACTTCACGCAGGCCTCGATGAAGGCCATGCCCTCGACCCCGTCCTGCACGGTCGGGAAGACGACATCCTTGGCCGGCTTCCCGCCCTTCCGGCGCGCTGCACGAATAGCCCGCGCGGCTTCCTGATAGATGTTGGCGAAACCTTCGAGATAGCCTTCCGGATGCCCTGGCGGAACGCGGCTGACGCGCCCGGCGACGGGGAGCGCGCCGGCGCCATTACGGGTGATCAACTGCTTCGGCTGGCCGAACGGCGTGTACCAGAGATAGTTCGGGTCGGCCTGCACCCATTCGAGGCCGCCCTTCGAGCCGTAGATGCGCAATTTCAACCCGTTCTCGTGGCCGGGCGCCACCTGGCTTGCCCAGATCATTCCCTTGGCCGGGTGCGACCCGCCGACCGGCTTGAAGCGCAGCAGCACATTGATGTTGTCGTCGAGCAGCCTCCCCGGCACGAAGGCATCGAGATCGGCCGACAACGAATCGAGCTCCAGCCCGGAGACGAAACGGGCAAGGTTGTAGGCATGCGTGCCGATATCGCCCAGTGCACCGCCGGCACCCGCCTGCTTCGGGTCAGAGCGCCACGCAGCCTGCTTCTGGCCGGTGGCGGCCAGGTCTTCGGTCAGCCAGTCCTGCGGATATTCCGACTGCACGATGCGGATATCGCCGAGCTGTCCCTTGGCGACCATCTCGCGTGCCTGCCGCACCATCGGATAGGCGGTGTAGTTATGCGTCAGCACGAACACCTTGCCGGTCTTTTCGACCAGCGCCGCCAGCCTCTTTGCCTCGGCTAGCGTCGTCGCCAGTGGCTTGTCGCAGATGACGTGGATGCCGGCCTCGAGAAAAGCTTTGGCGGCCGGCACGTGCACATTGTTCGGCGTGACGATGGCCACCACTTCGATGCCATCCGGCCGCTTGGCCTCCGCCTTGGCCATCTCGGCATAGGAGCCGTAGCTGCGTGCCGGATCGAGCCCAAGCTCGGCCGCCGAGGCCTTGGCGCGCTCCGGATTCGACGAGAGGGCGCCGGCAACCAGCACGAACTCGTTGTCCATGCGTGCCGCGATGCGGTGCACCGCGCCGATAAAGGCGCCTTGTCCGCCGCCAACCATGCCGTAGCGGATCGGACCGCCTCCCGTTTCCGTCTTCGATGCGCCAACCACGATTTTCTCCCTCGTCATTGAAATACCCCTCCCCTTGAGGGGAAGGTGGCCCGCAGGGCCGGGTGGGGTCGGTTCATGCCGAGCCCTACGCCCAGCGACCCCACCCCGATCCGCTGCGCGGATCGACCCTCCCCTCGAGGGGGAGGGATATCTGTGCTAGATCCCCATCATGCCGCGCAGCACCTTTGTATCGGTCTTGCCGCCGGCGAAGTCGTCGAATGCTTTTTCCGTCACCCTGATGATGTGGTGCTGGATGAAGGGAGCGCCTTCGGCCGCACCATCCTCCGGGTGCTTGAGGCAGCATTCCCATTCCAGCACCGCCCATGAATCGTAATTGTATTGGGTGAGCTTGGAGAAGATGCCGCCGAAATCCACCTGCCCGTCACCGAGCGAGCGGAAACGCCCGGCACGGTTGGTCCAGCTCTGGTAACCGGAATAGACGCCTTGCCGCCCGGTCGGATTGAATTCGGCATCCTTGACGTGGAACGCCTTGATCCGCTCGTGGTAGATGTCGATAAAGTCGAGATAATCGAGCTGCTGCAGCAGGAAGTGCGACGGGTCATAGTTGATGTTGCAGCGCTTGTGGCCGCCGACCGAATCGAGGAACATCTCGAATGTCGCGCCGTCGAACACGTCCTCGCCCGGATGAATTTCGTAGCCGACATCGACGCCGTTGTCGTCATAAACGTCGAGGATCGGCGTCCAGCGTTTGCCGAGTTCGGCAAATGCCTCCTCGATCAATCCCGCCGGCCGCTGCGGCCAGGGGTAGAGGTAGGGGAAGGCCAACGCTCCGCAAAACGACACCGACGCCTTGAGCCCGAGATTCTTCGACGCCTTGGCGGCGAACTTCATCTGTTCGACCGCCCATTGTTGCCTGGCTTTTGGATTGTTGTGCACCGCAGCCGGCGCGAAGCCGTCGAACTGCGCGTCATAGGCGGGATGCACCGCCACCAATTGCCCCTGCAGATGCGTCGACAGTTCGGTGATCTCGACGCCGGCATCGGCGCAGATGCCCTTCACCTCGTCGCAATAGGCCTTGGAGGAGGCTGCCTTCTCGAGATCGAACAATCGGGCGTCCCATGTCGGGATCTGCACGCCCTTGTAGCCCAGACCGGCCGCCCATTTGGTGATCGAGGCCAGCGAATTGAACGGCGCGGCGTCGCCCGCAAACTGCGCCAGGAACAGACCAGGCCCCTTCATCGTCGTCGGCATCGGCATCTCCCTATGTTTTACGACCAAGCATAGCGCCGATTGAAAACAGGGCCAGCGTCTTTGGTCTCTTTGCACAGCGCGCTCAGCGCCACTATTCTGGTATTACCAAATGCCGAAATCTGGTCAAGCCATTTGACGCGCTGCCGCAGTCCTGCAACCATGCCGAGTTAAGCCACATGTTTAAGTATAATCAATAGCATAGACAGGAGCCAACGCTTGATGGCAGCACTTCTTGCCGTCCAGATGAAATTACTGTAGACCTCCCATCAAGCCCAATTGGTCGAACCAGTTTGCAAAAAAATGCTGGGACGGCTTGGGGAGGAATCATGCGGCGGCTTCGGCAGAGTGCGCCGCAGGCAAACTGGTACAGGCGATTCTGGGAAGGATAGACCATGCATCTTTCGACGCACAATTGGATGCGGGCGGAGCCGCTGGAAACGACGCTCAAGCGCATCAAGAAATTCGGCTATGAGTCGATCGAGATTTCCGGCGAACCCGAACAGTACAAGCCCAAGGAGACGCGCGCACTGTTGAACGAGTACGGCATTCGCTGCTGGGGAGCGGTGACGCTGATGCTGGGCGAGCGCAATCTCGCCGCCAAGGACCAGGGCCAACGCGAGCGGTCGGTGCAGTACGTCAAGGACGTGCTGACCATGGTCAGCGAGCTCGACGGCGAGATTATCACGCTGGTTCCCGCCACCGTCGGCAAGGTCGTGCCGGACGGCACCGAGGAAGAGGAATGGAAATGGGTGGTCGACGCCACCCGGGAATGCTTCACCCACGCCAAGAAAGTCGGCGTCAAGATCGCGGTTGAGCCGCTCAACCGCTTCGAGACTTATCTGTTCAACCGCGGCGCCCAGGCACTGGCGCTGGCCGATGCGGTCAGCCCCGAATGCGGCGTCTGCCTCGACGCCTACCACATCCACATGGAAGAATTTAACGTCTACGACGCGATCCGGCAGGTCGGCAAGCGCCTGTACGATTTCCATGTCGCCGACAACAACCGCTTCGCCGCCGGCCTCGGGCAGATCGACTGGCCGAAGATCGTCGGCACGCTGAAGGAGATCGGCTATGACGGCGCGCTGACCAATGAATTCGTCGCCCCCGTCGACCGCACGCCGGCTGCTCCCTATCCCGACATGGTCGAACGCAACCCCGTCGACATCTCGCCGGAGCAGTTGAAGTTCATTCAGGACCACGGCTCCAGCGTGCTCACGGAGAAATTCTACACCGACCAGATGCGCATCAACGCGGAAACGCTGCTGCCGCTGATCAAGTAGCCGAGCCGTTTGGAAAGAGCCCTTCCGCCTCACCGCGGCCGGGCCGAGGATGAACATGCGCATCAAAACGGTCCAAGCCTGGTGGGTCCGCATACCGATCGAAGTCGCGAAGCAGCACCGCAGCGACTTCGGTCAGGTGGCGACGTTCGACGCCGCCATCCTGCGCATCGAAACCGACGACGGGCTGGTCGGCTGGGGCGAAGGCAAGAATGCCGCCGGCAGCGCCGGCAGTTACGGCGCTCTCGTCCATTTGCTGAACTACGAGGTCGGCCCGCAGCTGGTCGGCCGCGACCCGGCCGACATCGGCGTCATCTGGGAGATGCTCTATAATGGCACGCGCCACGACAGTGCCGCTCGCGCCGGCCATGCCATGCCGCAACTGGCACGACGGGGCATGAGCATCGCCGCCATCAGCGCCGTCGACATCGCTTTGTGGGACATTCTCGGCAAATCGCTCGGCGTTCCGGTCTGGCGGCTGCTCGGCGGCCGCAAGCTGGACCGCATGCCGGCCTATGCTTCCGGCGGCTGGGCCACCGCGGAAGCCATCGGCGACCAGCTGCAGTCCTACATCGCCAAGGGCGGCTTCAAGGCGCTGAAGATGCGCGTCGGCGCGATGGACGGCGCCCCACATATCTCGGCCGCTCGCGTCCGCGCCGCAAGACAGGCGCTCGGTCCCGATATCGACCTGATGGTCGACGCGCACGGCACTTACACGGTGGCCGAAGCCAAGCGCTTCATCCATCTCGCCGGCGACCTCGATCTCGCCTGGTTCGAGGAGCCGGTGATCGCCGACGACAAGCCCGGCATGGCCGAGGTGCGCGCCTGCGGTTCGATCCCGATCGCCACCGGCGAAAGCGAGGCGACACGCTATGCCTTCCGCGACCTCGCCGTGCTCAAATCCGCCGATATCTTCCAGCCGGATCCGGCCTTTTGCGGTGGCATCAGCGAGGCGATGAAGATCGGCACCATCGCCAGCGCCTTCAATCTGCGCTTTGCGCCGCATCTTTGGGCCGGCGCGCCCTGCTTCTTTGCCGGGCTGCATGTCTGCGCCGCTTCGCCGGCGAGCTTCACCGTCGAATATTCGCTCGGCGCCAACCCGATGATCCACGATCTGATCGAAGAGACTGTCGAAGCAAAGGACGGTATGGTAGCGATCCCTGATAGACCCGGGCTGGGATTCACCATTTCGGAGCGGTTCCTGGAGGCGCACGCGCAACACGGCTGACATGAAAGAAAAGAACCTTCTCGCGGAACTTGCCGCCTATCTGTTCTCCCATTCCGACAAGGAGACGGGCCGCACGCCGTCGGAGCGCGAACTGGCAGAGCATTTCAGCGTCAGCCGCGGACAGATCCGCGAGGCGCTGGCCATTCTCGAGGCGATGCGCATCGTCGAGCGACGGGCGAAATCCGGCATCTACATCGATACGAAGCAGGCGAGCGTCGAGGCGATGGCGCTGTTCGCCCGCGCGGGCCTGCCGCTCGATCCCGTCCAGATCTACGAGACGGTCGAGTTGCGCAAGATCCACGAGATCAAGGCCGCCGAACTGGCCTGTTCACGCGCCACCGAGGAGAATTTCGAGCGGCTGCGCGAGATCCTGAAGGCGTCCGAGGATCGCATCGCCGCCGGTGAAGGCCTTGCCCGGGAAGACCGCGAGTTCCACCTCGAGATCGTGCGGGCGACCAAGAACAGCGTCTTCCACAATATCTGCAGCGTCTACTACATGATGGGTGAGCTGCGCCTGCCGATCTATTTCAACGATCCCGAACGCAGCGTGCGCTCCCATGCCGAGCATATCCAGATCTACGAGGCGCTGCTGCGCCGCGACGGCAATCTCGCCCAGGCGCTGATGAGCGCCCATCTGCAAGGCGCCGAAAGCTACTGGAAGGGGCTGATCGAGGGGCGTGGGGCGGAACCGCAAAGCCCAGCGCTCGAAAAGGCCTGAAATGCCCAAGATCCTGTCGACACACAGACTGCACCCCCGTGCCTCTTCCATGCTGACAGGGACCGGCGAACTCGTCGTTGCTTCCGCCCTCGATGCGCATACGCTTGCCGCCGAGGCAAGGGACGCCGATGTCATCATCGTTCGCGCTCCCTTGCCTGCGTCGCTTTTCGAAGGAGCGAGGAGGCTCAGGGCCGCGATCCGCCACGGCGCCGGGCTGGACATGGTACCTATGGAAGCGGCCAATGCGGCCGGCGTGCTGGTGGCGAACGTACCGGGGGTGAACGCGCGATCCGTCGCCGAATACGTGATGTTCGCGGCGCTGGCGCTGCTTAGGCGCTTTCGTGTGTTGGACCGCGACCTGCGTGCGAAGGGCTGGCTGGCCGGCCGCGAACACACGGTGGTGGCCAGCGAGCTAGCGGGCAAGACGATCGGCATTGTCGGCCTCGGCGCGATCGGCCAGGCGGTTGGCCACATCGCGGCACATGGGTTCGATCTGAATGTGGTGGCGACGACGCGCAGCATGCGGCCGGCGCCGGACAGGGTCGGCTTCCTGTCGATCGATGCGCTGATCGAACAGAGCGACATCATCGTTCTGTGCTGCCCGCTGACGCCCGAAACACGGGGGCTGATCAGCCGCGAGCGCATTGACCGGATGAAGCCGGATGCGCTGCTGATCAATGTTTCGCGCGGGCCGGTGATCGACGACGACGCGCTGATCGAGGCCTTGCAGAAGGGCCGCATCGGCGGCGCCGCACTCGATGTTTTTGCAACACAACCGCTGCCGCCCAACCATCCTTATTTCGGGTTCGACAACGTCATCGTCACCCCGCACATGGCTGGGATCACCGAGCAGTCGATGATGCGCATGGGCGTCGGCGCGGCTGGCGAAGCCTTGCTGGTGCTGGCCAACAGATTACCGGTCAATCTGCGCAACCCGGAAGTGGTCGAGCACTACCGGCGGCGGTTCCCTGTCGATCTCTGAGCGCCTCAATTTTCCCGAACTCGCCGGCGATGGTGCCGGCATGGTAAACGTCACAAAATTCCTGCTGACCGCTGGCTTCTGCGTGGCGACGGCGCAAGTCTTCGCCAACGGACAGGGCAGCTACGTGTTCTGCGACAACGGCTTGCGCTGCGTGGCGGCACCCTGTCCATCGAACAGCGCACTCGACCTCGCTACTGGTAAGCTCATCAAAGGCGTTTCAATCGACATTGATCGCCTGCCGCAGCAAGACAAAGCCCTCAATCTTTCGGACAAGCTCTATGCCGGCGAGGTCGTTGTTGTCGGATCGATCGAGAACCGCACCCGGACCTTCAACGGCAAGCGGTACACCCTGCCTTGGCTGGTTGCCACCGGCATCGAACGCGCCGCCAAGGACAGCGAACGCGGCCACTGCTCGTCGCGCTGACACGCGCTGTCGGATCAATTTGCAAGCAGCGCCTCCACGCCGGCTGCGATGCGCAGCAGGTGGTGGTCATGACCATTGCGCGCCACCAGCATCAGCCCGGCCGGGCGCGCCTTTCCCGGCATGGGCAGCGAGATTGCTGACAGATCGAACTGGTTGGCGACCTGCGTGTTGCGCAGCAGAAGACCCTCGATCCTGTTGCAGAGGGCCTCGTCGCCGGTCATCGAGACTATCGTCGGCGCCGTCACCGGCGTGGTCGGCAGGGCCAGTACGTCTACCCCTGCCAGCCGCTCATCCATTGCGGCGGCAAGTGCTGCGCGACGGCGCATTGCCCTGATATAGACCGTGGCCGGAATGGCGGCGGCGCGCGACAATGGTCCGCTTACCCGCGGGTCGACCGGCGTCGCCGCTCCCGTCGCCAGCCAGTCGGCATGGATCTCCGCCCCTTCCATCGCCGCGATTGAGGCGCGCTTGGTTGCCGCGCGCAACTCGGCAAGCAGGTCGTCGATCGACAGTTCCGCAAGCCGTGCGCCGCTAAGCTCCATCTTGCGAAGACACCAGTCGAATGTCGTCGCGACCTCTTCCTGCGTATCATCGAACAGCACGCCGCGCGCAATACCGATGCGCAGGCCGTCCAGCGGAAGCGGCAACAGTGCTGCCAGGTTTTCGCCCGACATCACTGCATCGGCCGCCGCACATTCGGCGACGGTGCGGGCCAGCGGACCGATCGAGTCCAGCGTGGCCGACAGCGGAAACGCACCCGCGAGCGGCACGCGCCGCGCGGTCGGCTTGAAACCGACGACGCCATTCAGCGATGCCGGAATGCGCACCGAACCACCCGTATCGGAACCGATAGAGATTTGGCTGGTGCCTTCGCCGACCGAAACGGCGGCGCCTGAGGACGAGCCGCCCGGAATACGGGTGGCATCGCTTGCATTGCCGGGGGTGCCGTAATGCGGATTGACGCCGATCGCGGTGAAGGCGAACTCGGTCATGTTGGTCTTGCCGAGGATGACTGCACCGGCCTGACGCAGCCGTCGCACGACAATGGCATCCCGCAGCGCCGGCGCTGCGGTGGCGAGCAGCAGGGAGCCCGCCGTGGTCGGCTCGCCAGCGACATCGAACAGATCCTTGATCGAGACGATCGCCCCATCGAGCGGCCCGAGCGTGACGCCGGCTTTTCGCCGCGCATCGGCGGCGTCGGCCGCCGCCCGTGCGGCTTCCGGGTAGAGCTTTACGAAAACGCTTTCATCGTCGACGCGAGCGGCAAGACGCGAAAGAATTGCTTCGAGGCGATCACGGGCTGATTGCATTTTCGGTGTCGGACTCCGCACGCTTGCGACGTCTTAAGGTAGCAGCCGGAAACTGGCCGCAGGAGACATAGCCCGGCACGGTCGGATTTGCACCTGTCGAACCGAAGGAGGAAGGCCCGATGTTCTACCAAGGCAGCTGCCACTGCGGCAAGGTCGCGTTCGAGGTCGAAGGCGAGCTGACCGGAGCCGTACGGTGCAATTGCTCGATCTGCTCGCGCAAGGGTGCACTGCTATGGGCAGTGCCGCATGAGAGTATGCGGGTGCTTGCCTGGGGCGATGATCTCGGCCGCTACAGCTTCGGCAACCATGTCATCGCGCACCGCTTCTGCCGCAGCTGCGGCATTCACCCCTTCGCCGAGGATGTCGGCGAAGGGAGCGGGCGAAGTGCCTATATCAATATTCATTGTATCGAGGCGTTGGACGTCGCCGCCGTGCCGGTCTTCGACTTCGACGGCCGTTCCGTCTAGGCCTTGGGATCGTCGATCGGCTTGGGGCCAAGGAAGAACGCCGCCAGTGCCGCAAGCAATGTCGCCGCCGCGCAATAGGCGAAGGCGCTGGCAACGCCGGCATTGTCGACCAGCAGGCCGCCGAAGACGGCGCCCAACGCGATGGCGACCTGGAACGTCATAACCATGAGCCCGCCGGCGCTTTCGGCCTGATCGGGGGCGGCCCGCACCAGCCAGGTCTGCAGCCCGACTGGGACGGCGCCGAACGCAAAGCCCCAGCTAGCCACTGCTATTGCAGCCACCACGGGTGAGCCTCCGACGACCAGCAGCAAGAGCGCCGAAAACGCGATCAGCAGAGGCGCCAGGCTGACGGCTGCCTTGAGGCTGCGTTCGGCAATGAAGCCGCCGGCAAAATTGCCGAAAAAGCCACCAATGCCGTAGGCGAGCAGCACAAGCGAGATCGTCTCGATGTCCAGCGCGGGCACCTTCTCGAGAAACGGGCGGACATAGGTGAAGCCGGCAAAGTGTCCCGAGGCGACCAGCAGCACCACCAGCAGCGCTACTCTGATCATCGGCCGCTTCATCACCTCCAGCAGCGTGCGAAAACCTGCCGTACCTGCCGGCGGCAGTCGCGGGATGGTAGCCACCTGCACCAGAAGCGCCAGCGCGCCGACCACGGCGGCGATCATGAACGCCGTCCGCCATCCCCAGATGTCGCCGACATAGGCGCCGACCGGAGCAGCACAGACCGTCGCCACCGAAACGCCGGTGAGGATGATCGACATGGCGCGCGGCATCAACCGCATCGGAACGAGCCGCATCGCCATGGCCGCCGACATCGACCAGAAGCCGCCGAGACTGATCCCGAGCATGATGCGGGCGATCAGAAGAACGGGAAGCGACGACGCAAACGCGGCCACCAGGTTTGACAGCACAAGCAGCACCGTCAGCGCCCACATGACCAGCCTGCGGTCCAGCCGCTTGGTGACAATAGCCATGGTCGGCGCCGCAATCGCGCCAATGACGGCCGTTGCCGTTACCGCCTGCCCGGCGGCGCCTTCGGTGATGCCGAGATCCTGCGCAAGCGGCGTCAACAGGCTGGCCGGCAGAAATTCTGCGGTCACCAGGCCGAAGACTCCGAGCGCCAGGGAGACCACCGCCCCCCATGCGGGCTCGGATCGTTCGCCAGTTTCCGATGGATCGAGAACGGCGTCCATGACGCCTGTCGCGGGTTCGGTCATGAGGGATCTCCGGTCTGTTGCAGCGCAGCATTTGACTGCGATGCAACATAAGGAGTGACCAGCTGGAGTTTCCATGCTAGAAACACCATCATGTTTGACCGTTCGTCCAAAATCCCCGTAACCGGCGATCCGCTGACGGACATACTGCGTGGATTGCGCCTCGAAGGCGTCGATTACGGCCGTTGCGAGATGAAGGAGCCTTGGGGCATCCATTTTCCGGCTCAGGCGGCGGCACGGTTTCATTTCATCGGCCGCAAAGGCTGCTGGTTGCTGCAGCCGTCCGGCGAATGGGTCGAGCTCAAGGCGGGCGACGCTGCCTTGTTGCCGCGCGGCTCAGCTCACACGCTGGCGAGCGAGCCGGGTGTCGAGGCGGCGCCGATCCACGGCTATGAGGTCGAGGAAATCTGCAAGAATGTCTATTGCATGTCGAATGACGGCGTGCCCGGCTGCCGTCCGGGGACCTTGCTGTTTTTCGGCAGCATGTATTTTAATCTCGATGGCTTGCACCCCTTGCTCGGCATGATGCCGGACGTGATGCGCGCACATGAGTTGGAAGCCTATGAACCAGGTATCCCACATTTGCTGGAAGCGATGGCCCGCGAGGTGACGATGGAGCGCGTCGGCTCCGGCGGCATCCTGGCGCGGCTGGCCGATGTGCTTGCCGCGACCGTCATCCGCTCATGGGTCGAGCGCGGCTGCGGCGACTCTTCCGGATGGATCGCGGCGGTCAGGGATCGCGAGATCGGCCGGGTGCTGGCCGCGATCCACCTGGAACCGAACCGTGACTGGACGGTGGAGGCTCTGGCGAAGATGATGGGTGCCTCGCGATCGGGTTTCGCCGATCGCTTCGCCACCATTGTCGGCGAAACACCGGCAAAGTACGTCACGCAGGTGCGGATGCACCAGGCGCGGCAATGGCTGGTCCGCGACCGGCTCAAGATTTCCGTCGTGGCGGCGCGCCTCGGCTACGAATCCGACGCCTCCTTCAGCCGCGCCTTCAAACGGGTCATCGGATCGCCGCCCAGCCATTTCCGGGCCGAGGAACAGGCGGAGATCCGCTAGGCCGGCTAAACGTTGGCCGGCTTATTGCTCGGTGATACAGGCCGAGCCGGCACTGCTCTTGCAATATTTGCCGGAGGCCCCGCACCTGCCATCCGAGACTTCGACGACGGTGCCGCTCAACAACAGTTTGCAGTCGCTGGTGGACAGATTGACCGTGCCGTTGAGGCCCTTGATCTTCTTGGCGTCGACCTTCGCACCGGCGACGACTTTCTTGGCTGCCTGCGCCTCGCCCAGATGCGCCGCCAACAATCCCATACCGGCGACAACCAGGATCGTCGCAAATGTGCGGAACAGATTTCCCATAGCCAACCCTCCATTTCGGGTCTCCAAATTGCGCTTGCAAAGCCCGTTTGGGACCAAAGGATCAGCCTATTCGACAAATCGGCGCATCCGCATCCCCCGCACGGGGGAGATGACGGGAAGACTCGAGCATTTCGCACCAAATGGAATCACGCAGCGTCGCACAAATGCGGCTAAAACACATAGATGGAGCAGGAAACACGGTTCGCGTTGAACGCATCCCGCCCCAAGCTGCAGTAAAGAGGCTTGTACTTAGCCGGCGTGACGCAGGCTTATTCCGCTGCCCTTGTCGAACAGCACCACCTTGTCCGGGTTCCAGGCAAAGCGCACCGGCTGCTCTATCTGGACGTCGGTCCTGGCCGGCACGGTGGCGCGCAGCATGGCGTCGCCGACCCGCAGCGTCAGGATCTTCTCGACGCCATGGTTCTCGACATCGTGGACCCGCGCCTCGACCGGCGCGCCGGTCTCGAGATAGACGTCCTCGGGACGAATACCGAAGACGAGCGGGCGACCGTCGGTCGCCGCGCCCGTCTTGGCACCCCCCGAAGTCTTGGCACCCCCCGCAAACGGCAATTCGAAATTGAGCGGCGCCATCACCGCGCGTCCGTTGACGAGCTTGCCGTCGATGAGGTTCATCGGCGGCGAGCCGACGAAGCTTGCCACGTAGGTGTCGCGCGGATTGTTGTAGATCTCGTACGGCGTGCCGGTCTGGACGATGCGGCCATGGTTGAGCACGCCGACCTTGTCACCCATCGACATCGCCTCGATCTGATCGTGCGTCACGAACAGGAAGGTGGCGCCAAGCTGCATCTGCAGGTTCTTCAATTCGGTGCGCAGCGCCTCGCGCAATTTGGCGTCGAGCGCCGACAACGGCTCGTCCATCAGGAATACCCGCGGCTTGCGCACGATGGCGCGGCCGATCGAGACGCGCTGCATCTCGCCGCCTGAAAGCCTGTCGGTCTTGCGGTCGAGCAGATGCTCGATGCGCAGCGTCCTGGCCGCGCGGTCGACACGATCCTTGATCTCGGCATCGGGCAGCCGGCGGATCTTCGGCTTCAGCGGAAATTCGAGGTTCTGGCGCACCGTATAGCGCGGATAGAGCGAATATTGCTGCAGCACCAGCGCCACGTCGCGCTCGGCCGCGCCCCAGTCGGCGACATCGACGCCATCGATGAAGACCTGGCCTTCGCTCGGTTTTTCCAGGCCGGCAATCATGCGCAGCGTCGTCGTCTTGCCGGCGCCGGTCTCGCCAAGCAGGACGAAGAACTCGCCATCGGCGATGTCGAGATCGAGCCCGGTCAAGGCGGTGTGGTTACCGAACTTCTTTGAGATGTTCTTGAGCTGGATGTGGGCCATCAGAGTCTCACTCCCAGCGATTTGCCGCTCGCCGTGTCGAAGAAATGCGCCTGGCTGGGATCGATTCTGACGAAGACCCTTTCGCCGGGGCCGCTGATGAAGCCGCTCTTGGTGCGCGCACGCAGCATCTTGGAGCCGACCTTGAGGTCGACGATGTCGAAGGACCCGAGCGGCTCGACGATCTGCGTGTCGACCGGCAGGAACCCCTCGGCGGCTTCGCGGCGGACGAGGACGCCTTCCGGCCGGATGCCGAGCGCGAGTTGGCTGCCGGCATGGCCGTTGAGCTTCGACAGCAAGGCGCGCGGGAATTCGAAGCCAGCGGCCGCATCGCCGACCGTGACCGAGGCCGATGAGGGTTTCTCGGTCACCGAAGCATCGGCGACGTTCATCACCGGACTGCCGACAAATTGCGCGACGAAAAGATTCGCCGGATGCGAATAGACCTCGTCCGGCGAGCCGACCTGCTGCAGCACACCTTCATGCATGATGACGATGCGGTCGGCGAGGCTCATCGCCTCGATCTGGTCGTGGGTGACGTAGATGCTGGTCGAACCCTGCTTGATGTGCAGCCGCTTGATCTCGGCCCGCATCTCCTCGCGCAGCTTGGCATCGAGCGCCCCGATCGGCTCGTCCATCAGCATCGCCTTCGGCCGCCGCACCAAGGCCCGGCCGATCGCCACGCGTTGCATGTCGCCGCCGGACAGCGCCGACGGTTTCTTGGCGAGGAGATCGCTGATCTGCAGCGTCTTGGCGACCGAGCGCACCTCGCTGTCGATCTCGGCCTTGCTCTTGCGCGTCGCTCTCAGTGGAAAGGCGATGTTCTCGTAAACGCTCATATGCGGATAGAGCGAAAACGATTGGAAGACCATGGCGATGTCGCGGTCGGCGGCCTTGAGGTGCTGGACCGGCTTGCCGTCGATGAGGATGTCGCCGCCGTCGATCGTCTCCAGCCCGGCAATCGCCCTGAGCGTCGTCGTCTTGCCGCAGCCCGACTGGCCGAGCAGCACGATGAACTCGTTGTCGTCGATCTTCAGGTTGAGGTCCTTGATGACCTGGACGGCGCCGAAATATTTCTGGACGCCGCGAAGCTCGATCTGGGTCAATGCTGTGCCCCCGGATTTGCCCCTTGCCCGGTGCCGGCCTTCTCCTCCGGCGCGATCTTGGAGGTGACGTTGAAGCCGATCAGGCCGATCAGGATGATGGTCACGCCATAGCTGTGCAGCAGCATGTTCCACGGCTGGCAGAGCGCGATGATACCGAGCACCATCAGCACTTGGCTGCCCGGTTCGAGATATTTCTGGTTGATGTCGCGAAAGCTCATTTGCGGATCGCTCCGAAGGACATGCCGCGCAACAGGTGGTTGCGGAGCAGGAAGGTGAAGATCGCGACCGGCAGCAGGAACAGGAAGGTTCCGGCGGCGATCACCGTCCAGTCCGGCAGGCCGGAACCGACCTGGCTGGGAATGAAGGGCGGTGCCGTCTGGGCGCGGCGGCTGGTCATGATCAGCGCGAAGGCATACTCGTTCCACGCCGTGATGAAGCAGAACACGGCGGTGGCGGCGATGCCGGTGGCGGCCTCGGGCAGCACGATCTTGAAGAAGGCCTCCATGCGCGTGTAGCCGTCGACGAGCGCCGCCTCTTCATACTCCTTCGGGATTTCGTCCATGAAGCCCTTCATCAGCCAGACCGAGAAAGACAGGTTGAAGGCGGTGTAGAGAATGATCAGGCCGACATGGGAATCGTTGAGCCCTACCGCCCGGTACATCAGGAACATTGGGATGGCGACGACCACCGGCGGCAGCATGCGCGTCGACAGGATGAAGAAGAGCAGATCCGCCTCTCCCTTCACCTTGAAGCGCGAGAAACCATAGGCGGTAAAGGTGCCCATGCCGACGGCCAGGACGGTCGAGGTTATGGCGACGATCAGCGAGTTCATGAAACGGCTCGGATAGCCCGACCACTGAACCTGGCCCTTGCCGTCGCGCACGATCTTTTCGCCGCCATTGAAGACGACGCGCTCCCACCACGGCGCAGCCGCATACTCCTCCGGCGACGGCGGGCTGCGCAGCTGCGAACGCTTGGTGAACAACTTGACGAAGGGCGATATCTCCGGCTGGAAAACCACCGTCGGTGGAATGGTGGTGGCGAGGTTGCGCGGCTTGAACGCCGTCGAGGCGATCCAGTAGATCGGCGCCAGGAAGATGATCGTCACCAGCAGGACAGCGACGATGGCGACCCGGTTGAAGGTGATTTCGGAAGAAGTGCGGACTGCGGCCATCTCAGCGCTCCTTCACCTTGTTGAGGTATTTGACATAGATGTTGGTGATCGCCAGCACCATGATCAGCACGATGTAGGCGAGCGCGCAGGAACGCCCGGTCTGCCATTCCTGGAACGCCATCTTGTAGAGCCGGATCGAGATCAGCTCGGCCGTCGGCTGGCTGGTCAGGATGTAGGCGAGGTCGAAGGTCTTGAACGCCTCCATGGTGCGGAAGATGACCGCGATCATCAGGATCGGCGCAACCAACGGCAGCGTTATGCGGAAGAAGGTGTAGAACGGCCCGGCCCTGTCAATCGCGGCTGCCTCGTAGAGATGCTTGGGCACGGCCGACAGGCCGGCCAGCGACAACAGCATGACGAAGGGCGACCACATCCAGATGTCGGTCAGCGCGACCGCGTAGAGCGCCATTTTCGGATTCGACAGCCATTCGAAGGTACCGAGGCCCAGCGCATAATTGATGATGCCGAAGGACGGATCGTAGAGCAGCTTCCAGAACAGGCCAACGACGGCCATCGACAGCATCATCGGCAACAACAGGAGCGTCGTCAGCAGGCCCTTGAGCGGAATGTCGCGGTTGAGCAGCATGGCCACGCCGAAGCCGACGAGCAGCTGGCCGGCGACCGAGATGATGACGTATTTCGCGGTGATGGCGAAGTTGGACCAGACATAGGGATCGCTGAGCAGGTCGCGATAGTTTTGCAGCCCGACGAAATTCGCCGCCGCGCTGGTCGAGGCCCGGAAATCGGTGAACGAATAGCCCAGCGAATAGATCAGCGGGAAGATGTTGAAGACGATCAGAAACAGGATCGTCGGGATGATGAAGAGATTGCGGATCGAAATGTCGCTTAGACCGCGAGCGGCGGCCCGCGAGGACCTGTCCAGCGTGGTGATCATTGTGGTCGCCAAGACCCTGCTCCCAGTTCAGAAATCAGAAAGATTTCAAAAATCAGAAAAAGAAACGGAGGAGGCACGAGCGCCTCCTCCGTGAAACTCCATGCTTATTGGCCGCGGCCGTATTTCTTGAAGGTCGCGTTCCAGTCGGCTGCCAGTGCGTCCAGCGTCTCCTTGGCGGTGCCTTGGCCGCCGATCATGTAAGGATAGATGCGCTGATTGAGCTGCTGCAGCAGTTCGGCATATTCCGGAACCGCCCAGAAGTCCTTTACCTTGAACATGGTCTCGTAGAACGCCTTGTTGTAGGGCGTGGCGTTCTGGAATTCGGGCGACTTGAGCACGGCGGCACTGCAGGTGTAGCCGCCGAGCGCTGCCCACTTCTTCTGGGTCTCGTCCTTGATGAACCATTCCAGGAACTTCGTCGCCTCTTCCTGCTTCTGCGAGTAGGAAACGATGGAGATGCCCTGACCGCCGAGTGCGGCGAACTGGTCCCCGTTCGGGCCGGGAGGATTGGCGAAGAAACCGGTGTTCTTGGCATTCGGGTTCGACGCCTCGTTGATCAGCGAGGGGAAGAACGCGAAGTAGTTCATGCTCATTGCGGCCAGGTTTTCAGTGATCGCCTGGTTGTCCTCGACGAAGAACGACTTGGCCCAGCCCGGGGGCGTGAACTTGTAGAGTTCCTTGTAGGCGTCGAGCGCCGCGATCGCCTTGTCGGAGTTGATGAAGCCATCGACCTTGTAGGTCTTATAGTCACCCAACTCGCCGCCAAAGGAGAACAGCGCGTTTTCGAAGCCCATCGCCATCGCGTCGTAGGAATTGTCGGTGTAGATGGCTATGCCGTATTTCTTCTGGTCCGGACGGTGGAAGAATTCGGCGATGTCGCGCAAAGCCTTCCAGTCCTTCGGCACGTCGAGATCGTAGCCATACTTGGCCTTGAAGGCTTCCTTTTCCTTGGGGTCTTCGAACCAGTCCTTGCGATAGGACCAGCCGACGGCGTCGCCTTCGAGCGGAATGGCCCAGTATTTGCTGCTGCCGCCCGGATATTCGGCATAGTATTTCACCGTGGCCGGTGCCATCACTTCACCGACCTTGTGCTTGTTGAAGAAGTCGGTCAGGTCGACATAGTGGCCACCGGTCGAGCCGGCACCGAGCCATTGCGAGTCGCCGACGACCATATCGTAGGCGTCGCCATGGGCGTTGAACTCGGTGAAGGCCTTGGTCTGGAAGTCGGGCCACGGTGTGGTTTCCACCGTGATCTTGACGCCGGTTTCCTTCTCGTACTCGTTGCCGAGTTCCTGCAGGTAATTGGCCGGATCCCATTCCGCCCAGAAGATTGTAAGTTCCTTTTCCTGCGCGTAGACGGACGTTCCGCAGGCGAGCACTAGGCCGATACCAGCAAGCAAGCTGGTCATTGTCTTGCGCATAATGATTTCCTCCCTTGTGCGCATTCTACCTTGTCATGCGGGCCGGCGGCGAGGCCGGCCCTGGTAGTCCTCCCGTGACGGCACCGTTCCGGTTTTTGAGCCTCCTCGTTCGACCGAAACGGATATTAGCCTTCACCCTTTTGATCCGCTTTATTTGTCCTGATCTGGTATTACCAATTCCAGAGGAACGTCAAGCCCTTTCTTGGACGGCGACAGACACGCAGACAAGTTGGTTTCTGCGATATCTGCCTGTTTTCCCTGAATTTTCCTACTCTTTGATACATAAATGCCTTGCTTGGACCGCTGCATCGGTAGTAGCATGAATAGTCAGGTTGAAAATCTGGTCGAACCAGATTGACGTTATCTAGCGGCCGACGTCGGCGCGATCCCATCTCATTCAGTCACCGATTCCGTCACCGCCGCGCGCACCAGAGCGCCGGCCGCCCATTGCGCGACCGACATCATGCGGCGGCTATCCAGTCCCCATATATCCTTCAAAACGATCAGCACCTCAACGCCGAAGATCAGCGACAGCGCCTGCGCGAGCCGCTTGAATTCGCGCGGCGGCAACTGGCCCTTGAGTGGCGCGATCGCATCCTTCAAAAGCTCGATGCGATGGCCGCGCGTGAAGGCCGGTTCGCCGCCCAGCGTGCCTGCCTGTCGCTGTGCCCACTGGTCGAGCGACAGTTTCAGCGCCGCCTTGAACGTCGCTTCGAAGGCCTCGATGCGTGGCATGGCGGTGTCGAACAGCTCGGCCACCCGGCGCTCCGGATCGGCAGAGCTCGATTGCCAGGTAAGGATCGGCCCGAGCCCTTCGTCGACCACCGCCTGCACCAGCGCCGCCTGGCTCGGAAAATACCGATAAGCGGTGGCGCGCGAGACTTCCGCTGCTTCCGCCACCTCGCTGACGGAGGGCGTGGCGCCCGCCTGCATCAGCTTTGTCGCCGTCTCCAGCATCAGCCGCTTGGTGCGCGCGCGGGCCCCGCGCTGAGCCCGCGGGCTGGCGCCTTGGCCGGCGTCGTCGTTCACTGTCGCTTGTTGACGTGAGACATCCATGTCAATACGATACGCGCGTCTCAAAAAATTGCAATGGCCCTTCGCCCATCGAACGGCCAGGCAAAGGGGCGGCAGCGCCGAACACGCCCAAGACCGGGGAAACGCGATGAAGCGCATCTATGTGGTGGGCACCGCCGACACCAAGGGCGAGGAACTCGCATTTCTGTACGATGCGGTCGCCGCTACCGGCGCTTCGATTGCCCGTGTCGACATCGGAACACGCGGCGCGACCGTGCCGGTCGACATTTCGGCCGACGAGGTCGCCAGCCACCATTCCGAGGGTCGCAATGCCGTGCTCGGCGTCGACGATCGCGGCACCGCTGTGGCGGCAATGGCTGCCGCCTTTGCCCGGTTTGTTCAATCGCGCAGCGACATTGCCGGGATTGTCGGCATCGGCGGCGGTGGCGGCACCTCGATCATCACCGCAGGCATGCGCACGCTGCCGCTCGGCCTGCCCAAGATCATGGTTTCGACCTTGGCTTCCGGCGACACCGGACCTTATGTCGACATCTCCGACATCATCATGATGCCGTCGGTGACCGACATGGCCGGCCTCAACCGGCTTTCCCGTGTCGTGCTGCACAATGCCGCCCAGGCGATATCAGGCATGGCGGCAAAGCCGGCGCCGCCGGCCGACGGCAGACCCTCGATAGGCCTGACCATGTTCGGCGTCACCACGCCATGCGTGACCGCGATCGCCGATGAGCTTCGTTCGACCTATGACTGCATGGTCTTTCATGCCACCGGAACCGGCGGCCGCACCATGGAAAAATTGGCCGACAGCGGCCTGTTGTCCGGCGTCATCGACATCACAACAACCGAAGTCTGCGACTTGCTGCTTGGCGGCGTGCTGCCGGCGACCGAAGATCGCTTTGGTGCCATCGCCCGCACCGGGCTGCCTTATGTCGGCTCGGTGGGCGCGCTCGACATGGTCAATTTCTGGGCGCCGCCGACAATTCCGGAACGCTATCGCGGCCGGCTGTTCTATGAGCACAATCCAAACGTCACACTGATGCGCACCACTGCCGACGAAAGCAGAACGATCGGCGAATGGATCGGTAGAAGGCTGAGCCTCTGCCCGGGTCCGGTTCGTTTCCTCATTCCGGAGAAAGGCGTGTCGGCGCTCGACATCGAAGGCGGCGCCTTCTTCGACCCTGAAGCCGATGCCGCATTGTTCGAGGCGATCGAGCGTACCATCAAACCCGCCAAAACGCGGCGCGTGCTGCGCCTGCCGCTGCACATCAACGATCCGGAATTCGCCTGGGCCGCCACAACGGCCTTCCTCGACATCGCCAGACAGTGAGACACCAAGACATGGCCGCCATTCCGCGCAAGAAAATCCTGGAGAAATTCCGCATGATGATTGCGGATGGCGTGCCGATCGTCGGCGGCGGTGCCGGCACCGGCCTGTCGGCCAAGGCCGAGGAAGCTGGTGGCATCGACCTGATCATCATCTACAATTCCGGCCGCTACCGCATGGCCGGGCGCGGCTCGGCCGCCGGCCTGCTCGCCTATGGCAACGCCAACGAGATCGTCAAGGAGATGGCCTACGAAGTGCTGCCGGTAGTGAAGAAGACGCCGGTGCTGGCCGGCGTCAACGGCACCGATCCCTTCGTCATCATGCCGCTGCTTTTGGCCGAGTTGAAGACGATGGGCTTTTCCGGCGTGCAGAATTTTCCGACCATCGGCCTGTTCGACGGCCAGATGCGGCGGAGTTTTGAAGAAACCGGCATGGGCTTCGAGCTCGAAGTCGACATGATCGCCGAGGCTCACAAACTCGACCTGTTGACCACGCCCTATGTCTTCAACCCAGACGAGGCGCGCGCCATGACAACAGCCGGCGCCGACATCGTCGTCGCCCATATGGGGGTGACCACCGGCGGCTCGATCGGCGCGACGTCGGCTAAATCGCTGGACGACTGTGTCAGCGAGATCGACGCCATCGCCAAAGCGGCACGCTCAGTGCGCGAGGACATAATTCTGCTTTGCCATGGTGGGCCGATCTCGATGCCGGACGACGCCAGATATATTCTCGAGCGTTGCAAGGGCCTGCACGGGTTCTATGGCGCCAGTTCGATGGAGCGGCTGCCGGCGGAAGCCTCGATCGCCAGGCAGACGGCGGATTTCAAGGCCGTCACGTTCGGCGCTGCGTAGAGACCAGCAAAAGAAGGTGGGACGATGACCGACAACAGCAAGGTATTCGTATATCCAAAAGACGTCAGCGTCTTCGGCTTCGACTGGGGCAGGCTGTCGATGACGGTCGCTCCCGAAGTGAACGGCGCAAAGCGATTTTCCGGTGGTGTCGTCGACCTCCCGTCGGGCAAGGGCCATACGCGTCATAACCATCCGGGTGCGGAGGAGATCATCTTCGTCATCTCAGGCAATGGCGAGCAGATGGTCGAGGACGAGAAAGGCAACCCGGTCGTCGAGAAGGTCGGCCCCGGCTGCACCATCTATGTGCCGGAAAGCCGCTTCCACTCGACGCTTAATACCGGCGACGGGCCGATGCAGCTTTTCGTCGTTTACTCGCCGGCCGGGCCGGAACTGGCGTTGCGCGACCTGCCGGATTTCAGGCTGCTACCGCCAAGCGGGGAACTGAGATAGAAGCGCCTAACCCCCGCCCCTGTTCCAGCCCCGGCCCCGGTCGCCGAACATCACGTACCCTGTGTCGGTGACCGCCACCGTGTCCTCCAGCTTGATGAAGCCGCGCGTCGGGTGGAGCATGGTCGTCTCGACCGAAAGCACCATGTTCTTCTCCAGCGGCTTTGCGGCATAGGTGCCTTCATAGGTCACCGGATGGTTGGTCATCAGGAACGGCGCTTCATGCGTGATCAGCCCCATGCCATGCGCGAAGAAATCGGTATAGGGCGCAACCTTCGACTTCTTCAGCACACCTTCGGCATGAGAAATCATGTCACCGCCCAGCGTGCCCGCCTTGACCCTGGAGAAGGCCGCCTGCTGCACTGTCTCGATCTCGGCCAACAGATCCTCGAGTTCGGCGTCAGGCTCGCCCAGCACGCCCATGCGGCAAAGGTCGCCGATATAGCCGTGGTAGTTTCCGCCGGAATCCATCGACATCACCTCGCCCCGTTTCCACGCCTGCGGCGAGGCGGCGCGGTTGTGGCTGGAGCCTAGCGTCAACAGGCAATATTCGAAATGCGCGCCGCGATTGGTCTCCTCGCGCCTGAGCTGTTCGATGATCTCCCTCTTGGTCGTGCCTTCGCGTGCCCAGCCGATGGTCGCCAGCATGGAATCGGTGATCAGCTCGGAGGCGATGCGCAGCTTCTCCAACTCGGCCTCGGTTTTGATTGCCCGCATGCGCTCCAGCATATCAGTCGCATCGATCAGCTTGGCATCCGGCAGCGCGTTACGGATTAGCATATAGGCGTCGGACGGCAGGAAGGCGGGCTCGATGCCGATGCGGGCATTGCCCTTGCCGATCTTTCGCAAATGCTCGACCGCCAGATTGGCGGCATCGAGCGTGCCCCAGCAGGCGGCATGCAGTGTCGGCGTCCAGAATGGATGGTTCTGGTGCTCGCCGCCTTCCATGCGGTTGCCGATATAGGCGGCATGCTCCGGCCCACCTTTCTCATAGACGACGACAGGCAGATAACGGCTGTGGCCGATCGCATCCATGGCGGCGAAGAAGATGAACTTGTACCCACCAAGCAGATATTGCGTGTTGTGCTTGGAGGTGGCGAGCAGCACGTCGATGCCGGCCTCCTCCATCAGCCCGTCCACCCTGGACTGGTCGAACGGCACGCCGCCGACGGCATTTTTGCCTGGGGCAATGTTCATGTCTCTCTCCCTGAAATCCTTAGCTGGCCGCTCGCCGGCACCGGCTTTTCCGGCTCTGAACCTCGGCTATGCTTAAATCTGCATCATTTTGCCCGATCTGGTCCAGCCAGAACGGGCGAACCGGCCCAAAGCTGGTCCACCTGCTGCACTTTACTCCAGTCTGGGTCCTGCCAGAACCGCGCATCGAACCGTTTCTATACAACTGGTCCAACGGACGGAAATTTCAAAGCCACGTGAGGATGCGCCAATTCCGTCTTTGGCGAAACCCCGCACAAGGCCCATAATCAGCTTTGCAGGATGCTTACGAGCGCCCGAGGGGTACGGCGGACCCGGCCGGGTCCGCGGAGAGGACGGAGTTCGATCATGCCAGAGTTCACCATTTCCAGACGTACGATGCTTGCGGGTTCGGCATTGCTGCTGGCCTCCACCGCGATGCCGACGATCGGGTCGGCGCAGACGCCGAAAAAGGGCGGACGACTGGTTGTCGCCGCTGATTCCGAGCCGCGCAATCTCAATCCGGCGATCGTCGCCTCGAACGGCGTCTTCTTCATTTCGAGCAAGATCGTAGAACCCTTGGCTGAGGCCTCCTTTGACGGCAAGGACGGGCTCGATCCGCGCCTGGCGCTCAGCTGGGAAGGTGCCGCCGACGGCCTGTCGGTGACGTTCAAGCTGCGCGAGGGCGTCAAATGGCATGACGGTAAACCTTTCACCTCCGGCGATGTCGCGTTCTCGGCGCTGCATATCTGGAAGCCGCTGCAGAATCTCGGCCGCACCGTGTTCAAGGATCTGGAGGCGGTCGACACGCCGGACGAAGCCACCGCCGTGTTCAAATTCGCCAAGCCGACACCGTTCCAGCTGATCCGCAACGCCTTGCCGGCGCTGAGCAGCGTGGTGCCCAAGCACATCTACGAGACCGGAAAGATCGAGGACAACCCGGCCAACAACGCCCCGGTCGGCACCGGCCCGTTCAAATTCGCCGAATACAAACCCGGCGAATATTACCGGCTGGAGAAGAATACGGATTATTGGGGCAAGGACGAGCCCTATCTCGACGAGATCATCTATCAGGTGCTGCCGGACCGCACAGCAGCGGCCAGCGCGCTCGAGGCCGAAGAGATCCAGCTCGCCGCCTTCTCCGCCGTGCCCCTCGCCGATCTCGACCGCATCTCCAAAGTGCCCGGCCTCAAGGTGATCACCAAAGGCTACGAAGGGCTGACCTACCAGCTCGTCGTCGAGATCAACCATCGCCGCAAGGAGCTGGCCGACCTGAAAGTGCGCCAGGCGATCGCTCACGCCATCGACAAGGATTTCGTCGTCAAGACGGTGTTTCTCGGCTATGCCGCCACCGCCACTGGCCCGGTGCCGAAAAACGACCCGCAATTCTACACCGCCGACGTGCCGACGTACGCCTTCGACGTCGCCAAGGCCAACACCTTGCTGGACGAGGCCGGCTACAGCCGAGGCGATGACGGCAAGCGCTTTTCACTGAAACTGCTGCCGGCGCCCTATTTCAACGAGACCAAGCAGTTCGGCGACTATCTGCGCCAGGCGCTCGCCGCCGTCGGCATCGACGCTCAGCTGGTCAACAACGACTCGGCCGCGCATATCAAGGCTGTTTACACCGACCACGCCTTCGACCTTGCGGTCGGGCCGCCGGTGTTCCGCGGCGATCCTGCGATCTCGACCACCATCCTGGTGCAGAGCGGCATTCCAGACGGCGTGCCCTTCTCCAACCAGGGCGGCTATAAGAACGCCGAACTCGATGCCCTGATCGCCAAGGCATCGGAGACGCTCGACACCGCCGCCCGCACCGGACTCTACAAGGAGTTCCAGAGAAAAGTTGCCGCTGACCTGCCACTGATCAACGTCGCCGAATGGAGTTTCATCAGCGTCGCACGTGATACGGTCAAGAACATCGCCAACAATCCGCGCTGGGCGGTATCGAACTGGGCGGACACTTGGCTGGAGGGGTAAGGAAGTCTCTCCAGACTTGCGCGCCGCTTGTGTGCTCAGCTTCAACGATGAGAGCTTTTTCGCGCCCCCCTCTGTCCTGCCGGACATCTCCCCCACAAGGAGGGAGATCGGCTGTCATTGTCGCTTTCGCCAATCTCCAGCGTTGCAAGACGGCCGGCAACGCCGAAGCTGCCAATCTCCCTCCTTGTGGGGGAGATGTCCGGCAGGACAGAGGGGGGCGCCGTAGAGCGCGGCACCCAAGACTTGGCTCTCCTATCGGCGTTATGCCATGACCCGCGCTGTCATCCTCGTTCGCCGCCGTCTCGTCGGCAGCATCTTCGTGCTGCTGATTGTCGTCATCGGCACCTTCCTGTTACTCGAAGCCGCTCCCGGCGACGCGGTCGATGCCTACATCGTCTCGACCGGCGGCGACGCCGGGATGATCGAGCTGTTGCGTCACCGCTGGGGTCTCGACCAGACGGAACTGACGCGGCTCGCCAATTATCTTTGGGCGCTGCTGCATCTCGATCTCGGCCAATCGGTCACCTTTTCGCGGCCGATCCGCGACGTCATCCTCGAGCGCCTGCCCAACACGCTGCTGTTGATGGGCAGCGCCACCGCGCTCTCCTTCGGTCTCGGCTCGGCACTCGGCATCTATGCCGGCGCCAGGCCCGGCAGTTTTCGCGATCGCTTTCTGTCCATCGGTTCGCTGGCGCTCTATGCCGTGCCGGGCTTCTGGCTTGGGCTGGTGCTGATCATCGTCTTTGCCGTCGACCTGCGATGGTTTCCGATCGGCGGGATCGAGAGTATCGCCTCGGCCCGGACCGGCCTCGATCGCGCCGCCGATATCGCCCGCCATCTCGTCCTGCCGGTTTCCGCGCTCGGCTTCATCTATCTCGCGCTCTATCTGCGCATGATGCGCGCCGGCATGGCCGAGGTCTGGCGACAGGATTTTGTGCTGGCCGCCCGCGCCAGGGGACTTTCCCGCCGCCGCATCGTGCTCGCTCACGTCGCCCGCAATGCGCTGTTGCCGCTGGTCACCATGCTTGGCCTGCAGTCCGCGCAAATGTTGGGCGGCAGCGTCGTTATCGAAAGCGTCTTTTCCGTGCCAGGCCTTGGCCGGCTGGCGCAGGAAGCGGTGGCGGCACGCGACACGCCGTTACTGCTCGGTATCATTCTCATCAGTTCCGTCCTGGTCGTCATCATCAACCTTCTCGTCGACATCGCCTACGCCTTCCTCGATCCGCGCGTCGGGGCCAGTGAGGCCGGCGCGTGAGCCCGCTTCGCCGCTTTCTTCGGACCCCGGAAGCGATCGCCGGCACGGTCATCCTGACGGCGCTGTCTGCCGTGGCGCTTGCCGCACCTTTGTTCTTTCCGAGCGATCCGCAGGCCATTGCCGGGTCGGCATTGCTGTCGCCGTTCCAGGACTGGTCGCTGCCACTCGGCACCGACCGTCTCGGCCGTGACGTGCTGGCCGAGCTTTTCCACGGCGCCCGCACCTCGCTGGCGGTCGGCCTGGCAGCAGCAGCCACCGCGCTTGCCATCGGCGCCGTAATCGGCACGTTGGCCGGTTTTGCCGGCGGCCTTGTCGACGAGGTGCTGATGCGCATCACCGACGCTTTCCAGACCGTCCCAGCCTTCCTGCTGGCTTTGGCTTTCGTCAGCATTGTCGGGCCGTCGCTCGGCGTCGTGGTCGCTGCGATCGCGCTGGGCGCCTGGACCGGACCGGCACGCGTGGCGCGGGCCGAAGTGCTGTCGATCCGCGAGCGCGATTTTGTTGCCGGCGCCCGCGTCATCGGCATGCATCCGCTGGAGATCGCCCTTCGCGAGGTGCTGCCCAACGCGCTGCCGCCGGTACTGGCGTTGTCGTCGGTGATCGTCGCCGCGGCTATTCTCACCGAAGCGGCATTGTCTTTTCTCGGCCTCGGCGACCCCAACCGCGTTACCTGGGGCGGCATGATCGCCGAAGGCCGCGCCGTGCTGCGCACCGCGCCCTTCCTCTCGATCGTTCCGGGAATAGCACTCGTACTGACCGTGCTCGGCGTCTATCTCGCCGGCGAAGGCGTCGTCGAGACGACATCGGTGAGGAGGAGCCTGTCGTGACGGCGCTTGCTTCGATCCGCAATCTGACGGTGACGTATCGCCGCGAAGGCGCCGAGGTGGCGGCGCTGAAGCATATCAGCTTCGATGTCGCCGCTGGCGAGCGCCTCGCCATCATCGGCGAGAGCGGCTCGGGCAAGAGCACGTTGGCGCTGGCGATTGCCGGGCTGCTGCCGGCCACTGCCAAGATCGAAGGCCATATCGATTGGCTCTTGCGCCCGCCGCCAATGTTTGGTGCCAAGGCACCCCCCTCTATCCTGCCGGACATCTCCCCCTCAAGGGGGGAGATTGCGCTTTCATCTCTGCCTTCGCCAATCACTGAAGCTGGCCGAAAGGAACCGGCTGCGGAACTGCCGATCTCCCCCCTTGAGGGGGAGATGTCCGGCAGGATAGAGGGGGGTGCGACGGAACGCCGGCCTAAGTTCGTTCCCCCCGGAGGCCGTGATATCGGCTTCGTTTTCCAGGACCCATCCGCCAGTCTCGATCCGGTCATGCCAATCGGCAAGCAGATCGCGGAAGTCGCGCGCACGCATCTCGGACTTGACTGGCGACACGCCTATGCCAGAGCAAAAATCTTACTCGAACGCGTCCGTCTGCCCGACCCCGATGCCGCTTTGCGCGCCTTTCCACATCAGCTCTCCGGCGGCCAGAAGCAGCGCGTGGCGATCGCCGCCGCGATCGCGGCCGGGCCGAAACTGCTGATCGCCGACGAGGCGACCAGCGCGCTGGACACCATCGTGCAGGCCGAGATCGTCGGGCTGATCCGGCGACTGGTGTCCGAGGACGGCATGACGCTGCTGTTCATCAGCCACGACATCGGGCTGGCCGCCGAACTGGCAAAGCGCATCGCCGTGTTCCGGCATGGCGAGCTGCTCGAGCTAGGTGCGACGGCGCAGGTGATCAGTGCGCCGCGTCACGCGTACACAAGGGCGCTGCTCGACGCCAATCTCGGTCTCGACGCCGAGCCGCTGCTGCAGCGAACATGACCAGTCCGCTGCTCGCCGTTTCCGGCCTGACCAAACGATACAGTAGCGGCGGCAAGATCATCGCCGCGGCCGACGATGTTTCCTTCCACATCGAGCATGGCGAGACGCTGGCGCTGGCCGGACCTTCCGGCAGCGGCAAATCGACGATCGCTCGGCTCATACTGCGGCTCATCGAAGCCGATGCTGGCCGAATCGAATTTGAAGGCAGTGATTTCCTGTCGTTGAACGGCGCCGCGTTGCGCGACCGGCGCGCTCATCTGCAGATGGTGTTTCAGGATCCGCTCGCCGCCTTGAACCCACGCGCCACGGTGGCGCGTGTGCTCGACGACCCCTTGCGCATCCATCACATCGCCTCTCGCGCCGAACGCCCGCGCCGTATCGTCGCTCTGCTGGAACGCGTCGGCCTCAGCGCCGGTCTCGCCGGCCGCGCCATTCACGAAATCTCCGGCGGTCAGCGCCAGCGCGTTGCAATCGCCCGCGCCATCGCCACGAAACCGTCGCTGGTCGTGCTCGACGAGGCGGTGTCGGCGCTCGACGTTTCGGTGCGCGCGCAGATCCTGCGGCTGCTGCTCGACCTTCAACGCGAGGAGCGCATCGCCTATCTGTTCATTTCGCACGATCTCGGCGTCGTCCGTGCCATCGCCCACCGCATCGCCATTCTGGACGGCGGGCGGATTGCCGAGAGCGGCGATGCCCGCACCGTCATCGACGCGCCGCAATCCGCGATCGGCAAGGCGCTGGTGGCGGCAGCGCCAAAACTGTCGAGGATCGAACGGGACGCATCATGACCGACGCCGAAGCCCGAGCCGAAAAACTGTCGCGCGAACTCGATTCCGCCTTCCGTAACCGCGCCGATCTCTATCGTCTGTTGCTCGATGAGCTAACTGCGGAAGTTGGCGCGGAAAAGGCTGAGGCGATCATGATCCGCACCATTGAACGGCGAGGCAGGGAAGTTGCGGCGGCGGCCTTCGCCGATTTCGGCCCCAACGACGCACCGGCGATCGGCGAGGCGTTCCTGGCCGTCAGCCCGGATGGCGGTCGCATGTATCCGACCGACGTCGAACGCGGTCCGGACCGCATCGCCTTCAAGGTCAGGCGCTGCCCGCTGAAGGACGCCTGGCTCGAAGCCGGCGTCGACGACGAGAAACTCGCCACGCTCTGCCGCATCGCCGGCGCCTTCGATCGCGGCCTGTTCGAGGCCACCGGGGTACGCTTCGACAATGTCACCTGGACACCGGGCCACGGTTTCGGCTGCTGCCACATCGCTTTGACCAACCGGGATGCCGGTTAGAGCTGCAACTCGAGCCATGTCGGCGAAGACGTAGAGTTCCGTTCCGTTGGGCAGCACGGAGCCAACAAAAACTCCCGGCGGCATAAGGCCACGGCAATCAAATCAATCCGAGATTTGTCGGATTGCGGCATCCTTGTTCGTCTTCTGTAGGGGAGTTCCTGTAGGTGAATTATGAGCGCATTGCCGGTAGTCAAAACGAGACGCAAAGGCAAGACCCTTACGCAGAGCATGCTGATCCCAACCGAGAAAATGGTCGCTGACGAGCTCCGGGCTGCACGACCTGGCCACTTGTCGGACCTTGCAGAGCTACGACGTAAGCTCGCGGCAAAATACGGAGCAGACGCCTGCTGCCCGGTGACTGTGCGGCGGCACTTGGTGCATATCAGTCAAGACGGCAGCGCGCCCTTTTGGCGCGTCGTAAATCCCGATCGGCCATTCGCCCGACGTATGAGAGGTGGATCGGAGCACATACGCGAAAAATTGGCGGCGGAATGCTAAGTGTCCTGTCGCGGCACTTCAGCGCATACGAAAACGGCCCGCACAAGGCGGGCCGTTTTCGTATTTTGGTTGCGGGGACAGGATTTGAACCTGTGACCTTCAGGTTATGAGCCTGACGAGCTACCGGGCTGCTCCACCCCGCGTCAACCCTAAAGGTAAGCCTTGGCTCACCGTATTCAAGCTTCCGCCAAATGAAAAGGCCGCTTGCGCGGCCCGGAGTCCCGTTGGCGGGCCTGTTTGTAAGGAGAAGATTAAACAACGTGCGCTTGGCAGACCTGGCAGCGACCTACTCTCCCGCGTCTTGAGACGAAGTACCATCAGCGCTGGAGCGTTTCACGGCCGAGTTCGGAATGGGATCGGGTGCAGCCGCTCCGCCATAACCACCAGGTCGGCAAAACGCACGTTGCTCGAGAAGCTGTTTTCTGTGCCATCCATCTCGGCGCAATCGAAGGATTGTCGCCAGAAATGGGCATTAGGAATGAGAACGATCAAGCCGATCGAACTATTAGTACCGGTAAGCTTCAAGCGTTGCCGCTCTTCCACACCCGGCCTATCAACGTGGTCGTCTTCCACGGTTCTCAGGGAATACTCGTTTTAAGGTGGGTTTCCCGCTTAGATGCCTTCAGCGGTTATCCCGTCCGGATATAGCTACCCTGCTATGCGGCTGGCGCCACAACAGGTCCACCAGAGATCCGTCCATCCCGGTCCTCTCGTACTAGGGACAGATCCTTTCAATATTCCTACACCCACGGCAGATAGGGACCGAACTGTCTCACGACGTTCTGAACCCAACTCACGTACCGCTTTAAATGGCGAACAGCCATACCCTTGGGACCTGCTCCAGCCCCAGGATGCGATGAGTCGACATCGAGGTGCCAAACAACCCCGTCGATATGGACTCTTGGGGGTCATCAGCCTGTTATCCCCGGCGTACCTTTTATCCGTTGAGCGATGGCCCTTCCACGCGGGACCACCGGATCACTATGACCGACTTTCGTCTCTGCTCGACTTGTCAGTCTCGCAGTCAGGCAGGCTTATGCCATTGCACTCAGCGAACGATTTCCGACCGTTCTGAGCCCACCATCGCGCGCCTCCGTTACTCTTTAGGAGGCGACCGCCCCAGTCAAACTACCCACCATACATTGTCCCGGACCCGGATAACGGGCCGCGGTTAGACATCCATAGTGATAAGGGTGGTATTTCAAGGGTGGCTCCACCTGAGCTGGCGCCCAGGTTTCAAAGCCTACCACCTATCCTACACATGCCACTACGAATGCCAATGTAAAGCTATAGTAAAGGTGCACGGGGTCTTTCCGTCTAACCGCAGGAACCCCGCATCTTCACGGGGAATTCAATTTCACTGAGTCTATGCTGGAGACAGCGGGGAAGTCGTTACGCCATTCGTGCAGGTCGGAACTTACCCGACAAGGAATTTCGCTACCTTAGGACCGTTATAGTTACGGCCGCCGTTTACTGGGGCTTCGATTCAGAGCTTGCACCCCTCCTCTTAACCTTCCAGCACCGGGCAGGCGTCAGACCCTATACGTCGTCTTGCGACTTCGCAGAGCCCTGTGTTTTTGATAAACAGTCGCTACCCCCTGGTCTGTGCCACCCTCCCATGCTTGCGCATGAAAGGGTCACGCTTCTTCCGAAGTTACGCATGCAATTTGCCGAGTTCCTTCAGCATAGTTCTCTCAAGCGCCTTGGTATACTCTACCAGTCCACCAGTGTCGGTTTCGGGTACGGTCTATAAGGAGGAGCTATTTCCTGGAACCACGCAGCAGCCCTTTCAATCCGATAAGATTGGACTACCTCAATGATCCGTCACTTCCTCCAGGCCCACGAATATTAACGTGGTTCCCATCGTCTACGCATTTCTGCCTCGACTTAGGGGCCGGCTAA